>JACPHL010000020.1:16801-17225 GCA_016188625.1 Candidatus Rokuibacteriota bacterium
ATATTACGAAGCCCCTCCGCCGCCTCCTTCAGCAGCCCTACTCTGCGGCGCCCCCCCGGGACCCGATGTCACGCGTGATAAGCTTGCCCTGCAATGGCGTGGATCGAGTCAACAGCAGCTAGAGTTACAAGCAATCGAGATTACCAGATGCTGCTGGAGCCATTAATCCTACACGATACAGTCCCGTAACTGCCCTTGGAGTTCCGTGACCGCTCGCCCGGAACGAGCGAAAGGCATACAGGGTGGGAAAGGGGGGGGGACTATGGCTCAAGAATCCCAAGGCGGGACGCAAGTTAGTCGCATTTATGAGCAGCCGCCGGACGCGATGTCTTTCTATTCAGATTTCGTCCAAATCATCGGCACGGGGCACGAGGTCGTACTCCAGTTCTACGAGACGATTCCTGGCGCCCCTGGCCCCGGCGGG
>JACPHL010000235.1 GCA_016188625.1 Candidatus Rokuibacteriota bacterium
CGGGCCGGCAGTTCGATCCGCGCGTCGTGGAGACGGCGCTGGCCGTTCCCGCGGAGCGCTGGCGGGAGATCCTGGGAGGGGCGGGTTGAGCCGGGCCCGCTGCATCTTCCGCTGGGGGTACGGGAGGCATGCCATCATGGCCAACGCGCTCCGCGTCGGCGACCACCTGCTGGAGCGGCTGGGGGGCCGGCCATGAAGGCGGTGGCGGTCATTCCGGGCAAGCCCAACAGCATCCACCTCCGGGAGGTGCCCACCCCGACGCTGGCCGACGTCCCGGATGGTCGCGGCGTCCTGGTCAGGGTCCTGCGGGTCGGGGTGGACGGGACGGACCGGGAGATCAACGCCGCGGAGTACGGCGCGCCCCCGCCCGGCGCCGACTACCTGATCCTGGGCCACGAGAGCCTGGGGCGCGTGGAGGCCGTGGGGCCGAAGGTGAGAGAGCTCGCGCCGGGCGACTACGTGGTCGCGTCGGTCAGGCGGCCGGGGTCGAGCCTCTACGACCGGATCGGGCTCCAGGACATGACCACCGACGACACGTACCTCGAGCGCGGGATCAACCTCCTGCACGGGTTCCTGGCCGAGTACTACGTGGACGCCGCCGAATTCCTCGTCCGGGTGCCGGAGCGGCTCGGGGCCGTGGGGGTCCTGCTGGAGCCGACCACCGTGGCGGAGAAGGCCATCGCTCAGGCCTGGGAGATCCAGCGGCGCCTGCGCGTCTGGCGCCCGCGCCGCGCCGCCGTCCTCGGGACTGGGACCCTGGGCCTGCTCGCCTCCCTCCTGCTGCGGCTGCGCGGCCTGGAGGTGGTGGCCCTGGGGCGGGCCACGCCGCCCTTCCTGAACTCCCGCCTCCTGGAGGAGATCGGGGTGCGGTACCTCAGCACCCGGGCCGTGACGCTGGCCCAGGCCTCGGCCGAGCACGGCCCCTTCGACCTGATCCTGGAGGGGACCGGGTTCTCGCCCCTGGTCTTCGAGGCCATGGAGGTCCTGGGCAAAAACGGGGTGCTGGCGATGCTGAGCGTCACCGGCGGCGACCGGCGGGTGGAGATCCCGGCCGACCGGATCAACCAGGGGTTCGTCCTCGGCAACAAGGTCGCCTTCGGCAGCGTCAACGCCAGCCGCGAGGAGTTCGAGCGCGGCGTCCAGGACCTCTCCCAGGCCGAGCTCGCCTATCCCGGCTGGCTCGGGAAGCTCCTCACCCACCCCGTCAGGGGCCTGGAGAGCTACGCGGAGCTGATGCGGACGCTCACCGAAGGGGCGGGGGCGATCAAGGTGTTCTGTGAGGTGGCCCCGTGGTGAGTCGGCTTCGCGTCCCGCAGACGATCCTCGCCCTCTGGCTGGCGGCGCTGGCGGCCTGGACGCCGGACCCCGACGGCCACGCCCTCCAGCTGGTCGAGCCGTGATCGACTTCGGGCGGGAGACCTGCGGGCGGCTCGCGACGGCCGAGGCGCGCGAGTGGCTCTCGACCAACGGGATCGGGGGGTTCGCGTCGGGGACCGTGGCCGGGACGCTCACGCGGAGGTACCACGGCCTCCTGGTCGCGGCCCTCCGGCCTCCCCTGGGGCGGACCCTCCTGGTCGCCAAGGTGGACGACAGCGTCCACTACGACGGGCGCGCCTACCCGCTCTTCGCCAACCGCTGGGCGGACGGCACCGTGGACCCCCGCGGGGAGCGCCACCTGGAGCGCTTCCGGCTCGAGGGGACGACCCCGGTGTGGACGTACGCCTGCGCCGACGCGCTCCTGGAGAAGCGCATCTGGATGGAGCACGGCCGCAACACCACCTACATCCTGTACCGGCTCCTCCGGGCCGGGGGGGCGCTGACGCTCACGCTCAAGGTCCTGGTCAACTACCGCGACTACCACGGGAGCACCCGGGGCGACGGGTGGGTCATGGCCGTGGAGCGGATCGACGGGGGGCTGCGTGTCGTCCCTTTCGACGGGGCCCGCCCTTTCGTCCTGCTCGCGCCCGGCGCCGGGGTGGAGGCCGCGCACGAGTGGTATCACGGCTTCCGGCTTTCCCTGGAGGAGGAGCGTGGCCTGGACTCGAGGGAAGACCATCTGCACGCGGGGACCTTCACGGCCCGGCTCGAGCCGGGGGCGTCGCTGGCCCTCGTCCTCTCGGCCGAGCCCGGGCCGTCCACTGACGTCGAAGCGGCCTGGGCGCAGCGGCGGAGCCACGAGGAGCAGATCCTCGCGCGCTGGCGGGGGGCCCTGCCTTCGGGCGTCGAGGCCCCGCCGTGGGTCCGGCAGCTCGTCCTCGCCGCCGACCAGTTCATCGTCCGCCGCCCGCTCCCCGACGACCCCGACGGGATGTCGGTGATCGCGGGCTACCACTGGTTCGGCGACTGGGGTCGCGACACCATGATCAGCCTCCCGGGGCTGGCCATCGCCACGGGACGGCACGAAGCGGCCGCCCGGATCCTCCAGACGTTCGCCCGCTTCGTGGACCGGGGGATGCTCCCCAACCGCTTCCCTGACGCGGGGGAGACGCCGGAATACAACACCGTGGACGCCACGCTCTGGTACTTCGACGCCCTCCGCGAATACCATCGCGCGACCGGCGACGACGGGCTGCTGAAGCAGCTCTTCCCGGTCCTCGAGGAGATCGTCCGGTGGCACCGCGAGGGCACCCGCTACGGGATCGGCGAGGACCCCGCCGACGGGCTCCTCCGCTCCGGCGAGCCCGGCGTCCAGCTCACGTGGATGGACGCCAAGGTCGGCGACTGGGTGGTGACGCCGCGGACGGGGAAGGCGGTGGAGGTCAACGCCCTCTGGTACAACGCCCTCCGGTCGATGACGGCCTTCGCGCGCCGGCTCGGCCGGCCGGCCGCCCGCTGGGACCGGCTGGCGGCCCGCGCGGGGGAGGGGTTCCAGCGCTTCTGGAATGAAGCGGCGGGCTACTGCTACGACGTGCTCGACGGCCCCGGGGGGAACGACGAGACCCTCCGCCCCAACCAGCTCTTCGCCGTGTCGCTGCCCGAGAGCCCGCTGGATCCCGAGCGCCGGCGGAAGGTGGTGGAGGCCTGCGCGCGCTACCTCCTGACCTCCTTCGGCCTCCGGAGCCTCGCCCCGGGCCACCCCGACTACAAGGGCCGGTACGCCGGCGGGGTGTGGGAGCGCGACGGGGCGTACCACCAGGGCACGGTGTGGGCGTGGCTGCTGGGGCCGTTCGCGCGGGCCCACTTCAGGGTCCACGGGGACCGGGAGGCGGCTCTGGCCTTTCTCGAGCCGATGGCTCACCACCTGGGTGACCACGGGCTGGGGGGCATCGCGGAGATCTTCGACGGCGACCCGCCCTTCGCCCCGCGCGGCTGCGTCGCCCAGGCGTGGAGCGTCGCCGAGACGCTCCGGGCGTGGCGGGAGATCTCGGGCGCGCCCCGCGAGGACCCGGGATGACCAGGGAAGAACAGCGCCTCGAGGAGGCCCGCGAGCGCACCACCCACTGGAAGCGGTGGGGGCCCTACCTTTCCGAGCGGCAGTGGGGCACCGTCCGGGAAGACTACAGCCCCCACGGGACCGCCTGGGACCATCTCCCCCACGACCATGCCCGCTCTCGGGCCTACCGCTGGGGAGAGGACGGCCTCGCCGGGATCTCGGACAACCACCAGCGGCTCTGCTTCGCGGTGGCCCTCTGGAACGGCCGGGACCCCATCCTCAAGGAGCGGCTCTTCGGCCTGACCGGCAACGAGGGCAACCACGGCGAGGACGTCAAGGAGTACTACTTCTACCTCGATTCGACCCCCACCCACTCGTACATGAAATACCTCTACAAGTATCCGCAGGCCCCCTTCCCCTACGCCGAGCTGGTCGAGGAGAACCGCCGACGCGACCGTCGCGCTCCCGAGTACGAGCTGATCGACACGGGCGTCTTCGACGAGGACCGCTACTTCGACGTGCTCGTGGAGTACGCCAAGGCCGGCCCTGACGATATCCTCATCCGCATCACGGTGACCAATCGGGGACCGGAATCCGCCGAGATCCATCTCTTGCCGACGCTCTGGTTCCGGAATACCTGGTCGTGGGAGCCGGGCCTCAAGCGTCCTCGGCTCCGCGCCGGGCGCCGGGCGCGTCGGGCCTCGGTGATCGAGGCCGACCACGACACGCTCGGGCCGCGCTGGCTGTTCTGCGGGGGATCTCCCGAGCTCCTCTTCACGGAGAACGACACGAACCGGGAGCGGCTCTTCGGCGTGCCCAATGAGACGCCATTCGCCAAAGACGGGATCAACGATTATCTCGTCCACGGCCGCCGCGAGGCGGTCAACCCCGAGCGGGTCGGCACCAAGGCCGCGGCGCACTACCGCGAGACGCTCGGGCCAGGGGAATCCTTCACGGTCCGCCTCCGCCTGTCCGACGCGCCTGCATCCTCCGATCCCCTGGGCGAGGCCTTCGACAGGATATTCGCCCAACGGATCAGCGAGGCGGACGAGTTTTACGCCACGGTGATCCCGGCGACGCTCACGACCGACGCGCAGTCGGTCATGCGCCAGGCTCTGGCAGGGCTTCTCTGGAGCAAGCAGTTCTACCACTACGAGGTGAAGCGTTGGCTTGCCGGCGATCCCGCGGGGCCCCCGCCGCCGGAGGAGCGGTGGAGCGGCCGGAACCGGGAGTGGACCCACCTCTACAACGAGGACGTCATCTCGATGCCGGACAAGTGGGAGTATCCGTGGTACGCGGCGTGGGATCTCGCCTTTCACATGATCCCCATGGCGCTGGTGGACCCGGACTTCGCCAAGTCCCAGCTCGTCCTCTTTCTCCGCGAGTGGTACATGCATCCCAACGGCCAGGTCCCCGCGTACGAGTGGGCCTTCGGCGACGTCAACCCTCCGGTTCACGCCTGGGCTGCATGGCGGGTCTACAAGATCGACCGCCGGGTCCGGGGCGTGGCGGATCGCGTCTTCCTCGAGCGCGTCTTCCACAAGCTGCTGCTGAACTTCAACTGGTGGGTGAACCGGAAGGACTCCGAGGGCAGAAACGTCTTCCAGGGCGGCTTCCTCGGGCTCGACAACATCGGGGTGTTCGACCGGTCGGCGCCGCTGCCCACCGGGGGGCACATCGAGCAGTCCGACGGCACTTCCTGGATGGCCATGTATTGCCTCAACATGCTGGCCATCGCCCTCGAGCTGGCGCGGGAGAACCCGGCCTACGAGGACGTCGCCTCCAAGTTCTTCGAGCACTTCGTCTACATCGCCCACGCCATGCACGACCTGGGCGGAGAGGGCATCACCCTCTGGGACGATGAGGGCGGGTTTTACTACGATGTGCTCCACCTGCCCGACGGCACGCACTACCCGCTGAAGGTCCGCTCCCTGGTCGGGCTGGTCCCGCTCCTCGCGGTCGAGACCCTGGAGCCGGAGATCGTCGAGAGACTGCCAGGGTTCGAGCGGCGCATGCGGTGGTTCATCGACAACCGTCCGGAGTTCCGTGAGCATGTGGAGACGGCGGAAAAGGCGGGTGGAGGCATCCGCCGGCTCCTCTCCATCGCCACCCGCGAGCAGTTGCCCCGGGTCCTCCGGTACATGCTGGACGAGTCCGAGTTCCTCTCGCCCCACGGCATCCGCGCGGTGTCTCGGTTCCACCTCGAGCACCCCTACGTCCACCAGGTCAACGGCGTCGAGCACCGGGTGGACTACGAGCCCGCGGAGTCGTCCTCGGGTCTCTTCGGGGGCAACTCCAACTGGCGGGGGCCGGTCTGGTTCCCGATCAACTACCTCTTGATCGAGTCGCTCCAGAAGTTCCACCACTTCCACGGCGACGGCGTGAAGGTCCCCTTCCCGACCGGCTCGGACCGCGTCTTGAACCTCTGGGAGGTGGCCGCCGAGCTCTCTCGCCGGTTGACCCGCATCTTCCTGCGCGACCGCGACGGCCGCCGCCCCGTCTACGGCGGCACCACGAAGTTCCAGCAGGACCCGCACTGGCGCGACCTGGTCCTCTTCTACGAGCACTTCCACGGCGACACGGGCGCGGGCCTCGGCGCCAGTCACCAGACGGGCTGGACGGCGCTGGTGGCGTCGCTGCTGGCCGAGGACGC
>JACPHL010000231.1 GCA_016188625.1 Candidatus Rokuibacteriota bacterium
TTCCCCGCGTCGAAGAAGAGCGCGGCGCGGAGGCGCGCGATCAGCGGGATGAGGAGCTCGGCGTTGAACAGGAGCTCCTTGTCGCCGCCGATCCTGGCCCCGGTCTCATCCCGGGGGGAGACCGAGCGCGTCCGCTGGCCGCGCAGGGTGGTGGGGCCGCCCAGGAAGACGCGCTCGAAGAGCGGGACCTCCTTCCCCCCGAACCCCCCGGCGATACCCCCCTCCCCCCGCCCGCCGAACACCCAGCCGTAGAACGGCAGGGGGAAGAACCACGAGGTCTCCCCGATCAGCTTGTAGAAGCGGTTGTCGCCCCCCAGCCCGGCCGTCTCCAGGGAGAGCGAGTGGCGCGAGCCCCGGGTCGGCTCGAAGACGTTGTCCCGGCTGTCCCGGACGCCGGCGAAGGTCACCCCGGAGGTGATCGAGGTCCCCTCGGCCTCGAGGAGCGTCCTCGAGGCCTCCTCCCCGATGTCGAAGACCTTCACCCGCTCCAGCTTGTAGGTCCCGAACCCCCGGATGAACTCGGTGAACGGGTAGCTGAAGCGGAGGTCCCCCCCGACCGCCTTGCGGCTGAAGTCGTTGAAGGCCCTGGTGCTGTTGTAGATGTCGAACCCGGCCGAGAGGGGCATGTCGAAGAGGTAGGGCTCGGTGAAGCCGAGGTTGGCGAGCCGCGAGCGGCTCCCCACCCGGAGTTGGAGGAACAGCTCCTGGCCGCGGCCGAAGAGGTTGCGCTGGCTGACGTCCAGGGTCCCGATCAGCTTGTCCAGGGAGCTGAAGCCGGCGCCCACGCTGAACAGGCCGGTGGGGCGCTCCGTGACCTCGATGTTGACCACGATCTGGTCGGGCGCCGAGCCCGGGGCGCTGGTGATGTTGACCTCGTCGAAGAAGCCCAGGTTGAAGAGGCGCTGCCGGCTCCGGATCAGCTTCTGGACCGTGAAGAGCTCACCCTCGACGAGGCGGAGCTCCCGGCGGAGGACCTTCTCGGAGCTCTTGGTGTTGCCGCTGATGTTGATCCGCTCCACATAGACCTCGGGCCCCTCCCTGATCTCGAAGGTCACGTGGACCAGCCGCGTCTTCGCCTCGGTGCTGGTCTGGGGGAAGACCTCGGCGAAGGCCCGGCCGATGGAGGAGTAGAGCTCCGTGATGGCCGAGACGTCCCGCCGGAGCTTCGAGCGGCTGAAGACCTCGCCCTCCCGGATCCGGATCTGCCGGCGGATCTCCCGCTCGGGGAGAACCTGGTTGCCGGTGACCTCGATCCGCCCGAATCGGAACTGTGGCCCCTCGACCACCTGGATCCGGAGGACGAGGCGATTGACGGTCTCGTCCACGACGATCTCATGGGACTCGATCCGGGCCTGGATGTGGCCGTGGTCGGCGTACAGGGCGAGGATCCGGTCGATGTCGTCCTCGAACTCCTCCCGCTGGACGGTCCCCCGGAAGAAGAGGTACTGCCGCGCCTTGGTCTTCATGGCGCCCCTGAGCTGGGACGCGGAGAGGGCCTGGTTGCCGACGAACTCGATGTGGTCGATCTTGAGCTTCAGCCCCTCCTCGATCTGGAAGACGACCTTGACGTCCCCCTCTGGGGTCCGCTCGGTCACGGGGGTGACCTTGGCCCGGAAGTGTCCCAACTCCGCGTAGCGGGCGCGGATCCGCTCCTCGGCCTTCTGGATGTCCACCGGATTGTAGAGGGTCCCGAGGCGAAGCTCGGCCTTCTCCTGGAGCTCGTCGGTCTTGATGGCCCTGTTCCCCTCGAAGCGGATCTCCCGGACGAGGGGGCGCTCCACCAGCACGAAGGTGACCTTCACCCCGCCCTCGAAGTCCTCCACCCTGAGCTGGACGTCGTCGAAGAACCCCAGGGCGAAGATCGCCTTCACGTCCTCGCGCAAGGCCGCGGGGACGAAGGGGTCGCCGATCTTAGTCTGGATGCGACCCAGGATGACGGCGTCCTGGATCCGCCGGTTCCCCTCGAGGGCGACCTCCTTGACGGTGATGGGCCGCTCCTGCGCCCAGCCGGAGCCAGCCGGGCCCAGCAGGGCGCACACAAAAAAAAGGACGAGCCCTCGCCCTCTCGGCGTCATGGGCCTCACCAGAGGGGGACAGTCCGTACCCGCCGAATGGCGCGGGCTGGGGGGCAGGGATCAGTGCTCCGCCAGCTCCAGGGAAGGCTCAACGGTGATCGGCGCGAAGGTGAACTCCTCGCCCTCCGCCCGGACCTCCATCCGGGACCCTTCCTGGAACTGGCCGCGCACGATGGCCTCGGCCAGCGGGTCTTCGATGAACTTCTGGATGGTGCGCCGGAGCTGCCGCGCCCCGTAGGTGGGGTCGAACCCCTTCCGGAGCAGTAGGTCCTCGGCGGCCGGGGTCAGCTCGATCTGGATGTTCTTCTCCAGGAGCTGCTGGTTGACCCGGCCGATCATGAGGCGGACGATCCCCCTGATGTGCTCCTCGGAGAGGACGTGGAAGACCACGACCTCGTCGATCCGGTTCAGGAACTCGGGGCGGAAGGCCCGCTTGAGCTCGTCCAGCACCCGCTCCTTCATCCGCTCGTAGCTGTCCTCGGCCGACTCCTGGAGGAACCCCGGGCTCGTCCGCTTCCCGATCAGCTGGGTCCCCAGATTGGAGGTCATGATCAAGATGGCATTCTTGAAGTCCACCACGTGTCCCAGGGAGTCGGTGAGGCGGCCGTCGTCCAGGACCTGGAGGAGCATGTTGAAGACGTCGGGGTGGGCCTTCTCGATCTCGTCGAAGAGGACCACCGAGTAGGGCCGCCGCCGGACCTTCTCGGTCAGGTAGCCGCCCTCCTCGTACCCCACGTAGCCGGGCGGGGCCCCCAGCAGCCGGGAGACGGAGAACTTCTCCATGTACTCGGACATGTCGATCCGGATCAGGGCGTTCTCGTCCCCGAAGAGGAACTCCGCCAGGGCCCGAGCCAGCTCGGTCTTCCCCACCCCGGTCGGGCCCAGGAAGACGAAGGAGCCGACCGGGCGCTTGGCGTCCTTCAGGCCGGCCCGCGAGCGCCGGATGGCGCGGGCGACCGCGCGGAGGGCGGCGTCCTGACCGATGATCCGCTGGTGGAGGGCCTCCTCCATCCGGGCCAGCTTCTCCGACTCCTTCTCCTCCAGGCGGGCCAGGGGGATGCCCGTCCAGCGGGAGACGATGTACTCGATGTCCTCCTCCCCGACCACGGACGTCTGGTGGGCCCGGTTTTTCTCCCACTCCCGCTTCAGCTCCTCGTCCCGGGCGCGGAGGTGCTTCTCCTTTTCGCGGAGGGAGGCGGCCTTCTCGAACTCCTGCGCCTCCAGGAACATGTCCTTCTCCCGCACCACGCGCTCGATCTCCCGATCGAGCTCCTTGATCTGCGGCGGCGGGGTCATGGCCATGAGCCGGGTCCGCGAGGCCGCCTCGTCGATGACGTCGATGGCCTTGTCGGGGAGCTGGCGCTCGGTGATGTAGCGGTCGGCCAGCTTGACCGCCGCGTCGATGGCCTCGTCGGTGATCTTCACCCGGTGGTGGGCCTCGTACTTGGGCCGGAGCCCCCGGATGATGTCCACGGACTCGGGGATGGAGGGGGCCCGCACGATGATGGGCTGGAAGCGCCGCTCCAGGGCCCCGTCCTTCTCGATGTGCTTTCTGTACTCGTCCAGGGTGGTGGCCCCGATGCACTGGATCTCGCCCCGGGACAGGGCGGGCTTGAGCATGTTGGAGGCGTCGATGGCCCCCTCGGCCGCCCCCGCCCCGATCAAGGTGTGCAGCTCGTCGAGGAAGAGGATGACGTTCTCCGACTGGCGGATCTCCTTCATGACGGCCTTGAGGCGCTCCTCGAACTGGCCGCGGTACTTGGTGCCGGCGACCAGGGCCCCGAGGTCGAGCTGGAGGAGGCGCTTGCCGATCAGGACGTCCGGGACGTCGTGGTTGACGATCTTCTGGGCGAGCCCCTCCACGATGGCGGTCTTCCCCACCCCGGGTTCGCCGATCAGGACCGGGTTGTTCTTGGTCCGGCGGGAGAGGATCTGGATGACCCGCTCGATCTCCGTCTCGCGGCCGATGACCGGGTCGAGCTTCCCCTCCCGGGCGAGCTGGGTGAGGTCGCGGGCGAACTCGTCGAGGACCGGGGTCTGGCTGCGCTTCTTGGGCCGGGTGGGGGAGTACTGGTCCCCCAGGAGGCCCAGGGTCTCCTGGCGGACCTCGTCGAGGCGGGCCCCGAGCGACTCCAGGATCTTGGCCGCGATGGACTGGCCTTCCTTCATGATCCCCAGGAGGAGGTGCTCGGTCCCGATGTAGTTGTGACCGAGCTGGCGCGCCTCCTCGATGGAGAGCTCGAGGACCCGCTTCGCCTGCGGGGTGAAGGGGACCTCGCCGAAGGTCAGGGTCTTGGGGAACCCGCCCAGGGCCCGCTCGACCTCGCCCTTGACCGTCTCCAGGCGCAGACTGAGGCGCTGCAGCACCGCGGTGGCGATCCCCTCGCCGTCGCGGATCAGCCCCAGCAGGATGTGCTCCGTCCCGACGAAATCGTGGCGGAACCGCCCGGCCTCTTCCCGCGCCAGGATGATGACCCGCCTCGCCCGCTCGGTGAATCGCTCGAACACTCCCTCACCTCCCCGGGCATCCGCCCCCGAGGGCCGGACCCCCGATACGCCTCACATTATACCCAGGCCTCCGCGGCCCCGCCAGAAAAAATTCTCCCCGGCCGGCCCGCTCAGTCGATGGGCGCCCCCTCCTGCTGGACCAGCTCCCGGAAGGCCTTCATGAGCCGGAGGGTGATCTGCCCCGGCACCCCGCCCCCGATCGGCCGCCCGTCCACCCGGACCACCGGGACCACCTCGGCCCCGGTCCCGGTCAGGAAGCACTCGTCGGCGTTGTAGAGGGTGTGGAGGGTGAAGAGGTGCTCCTCCGCGGGGACCCCCTCCCGGGCGGCCAGCTCCAGGACCGCGTTCCGGGTGATCCCCACCAGGATCCCGGCGATGGGCGGGGGGGTGATGAGGGTGCCCTTGACCACGCTGAAGACGTTGTCGGCGGTGGCCTCGGCCACGTAGCCGTCGTGGGTGAGCATGATCCCCTCCGGCGCGCCCATCCGGTTCACCTCGAGGCGGCCCAGGATCTGGTTCAGGTAGTTCAGCGACTTGATGTTGGGGTTCAGGGCCTGGTGGATGTTCTTGCGGGTGGAGACGGTCACCACCTCCATCCCCCTCTCGTAGAGCTCCCCGGGGTAGAGGGAGATGGTGTCGGTGATGATGATGACCGAGGGGCGCGGGCACTTGCGGGGGTCGAGGCCGAGGTCGCCCACCCCCCGGCTCACCACCAGCCGGATGTAGGCGTCCCGGAGCCCGTTCGCCCGGAGGGTGGCGAGCACGGCCTGCCGCAGCTCGTCGCGGCCCAGGGGGATCTCGAGCATGAGGGTCCGGGCCCCGGCCCAGAGCCGGTCCAGGTGCTGGTCCAGCCGGAAGACCCGCCCGCCGTACGCCCGGATCCCCTCGAAGACGCCGTCGCCGTAGAGGAAGCCGTGGTCCAGGACCGAGATCTTCGCCTCGTCCTTCGGGTAGAGCGTGCCGTCGATCCAGTACTTGAGCGCCATGGGGCCTCCTACTCGGCCACGGCCCGGCCGTCCACCAGGCGGAGCACCCGCTCCGCCCGCCGGGCGAGCTCGACATTGTGGGTCGCGATCACGAAGGTCACCCCCCGCTCGGCCTGGAGCCGCCCGAGCAGCTCGAAGATCGACTCGCTGGTCTTGGCGTCCAGGTTGCCGGTGGGCTCGTCGGCCAGGATGGCGGCAGGGCGGCCCACCAGGGCGCGGGCCAGGGCGACCCGCTGCTGCTCCCCGCCGGAGAGCTCCCCGGGGCGGTGCTGGTACCGGTCGGTCAGGCCGACCTCCCGGAGGGCATCCAGGGCCGCCGCCTGGGCCTCGGCCAGGGGGCGGCGCTGGATGAGGGCCGGCAGCATGGCGTTCTCCAGGGCCGAGAACTCGGCGAGGAGGTTGTAGAGCTGGAAGACGAAGCCGACCTCGGAGCGCCGGAAGCGCGCCAGCTCGACGTCGGAGCGGGCGTAGAGGTCCTCGCCCCGGAAGAGGACCCGCCCGCCCGTGGGTCGATCCAGGGCCCCGAGGAGGTGCAGCAGGGTGGACTTCCCCACCCCGGAGGCCCCGACGATCGCCACCATCTCCCCCCGCCGGACGGTCAGGTGGACGCCCTTCAGGACCCGCAATACCTCCCCCGTGGTCCGGTACTCCTTCTGGAGGTCCTCGGCCGCGAAGAGGATGGGGGCCTCCGGGTCGCCGGGCGGGCGCCGCTCACTCATAGCGGAGGACCTCGACGGGGTCCAGGCGCGCGGCCTGGCGGGACGGGTAGAGGGTGGCCAGGAAGGAGAGGACCAGGGCCGCGACGGCGATCAGCACCAAGTCCCAGGTGTGCATCCGCATGGGCAGCTCCGAGAGCTGGTAGACGTCGCCGGGGATCTTCACGATGTGGTAGGTCTCCTGGAGGTACCCGATCAGGGTCCCCAGGGCGGCGCCGACCGCGGTCCCCACCACCCCGATCAGGACCCCCTCGGCCATGAAGATGAGGGAGATGCTCCGGGCGGTCGCCCCCAGGGCCTTCAGGATGCCGATCTCCTTGCGCTTCTCCGCCACCATGAGGATGAGGTGGCTGATGATGGCAAAGGCGGCGACGAAGATGATGAGGGTGAGGATGATGAACATGGCGGTCTTCTCGAGCTGGATGGCCGCGAAGAGGTTCCGGTTCATGTCCATCCAGTCGCGGGTCCAGTAGGGGAACCCCAGGCGCTCCTGGAGGGCCAGCGCCACCGCCCGGGCCTGGAAGACGTCCCGGACCCGGACCTCGATCCCCGTCACCCGCCCCCCGAGGTCGGCGAAGGCCTGGGCGGTCCCGAGGGAGGTGTAGGCCAGGGCCGCGTCGTACTCGTAGAGGCCGACCTCGAAGATCCCCTTCACCGTGAGCCGCCGCATCTTGGGGACCATCCCCGTGGCCGTCATCACCCCCTGGGGCGAGATCAGGGTCACCGGGTCGCCCACGAAGACGCCGAGGGTCCGGGCGAGCTCCCGGCCCAGGATGACCCCGGGCTCCGGTCCGGCCAGGGCCTCGAGGCTCCCCTCCGTCACCCGCCGGGCCAGCTCCTCCCGCTCCGCGACCGGGTCGATCCCCCGGAGGACGGCGCCGGTCGCCTGGCGGTCGTGGGCCACCATCACCTGCTGGAGGACGAAGGGGGCCGCGCTCCTCACGCCGGGGACCTCGAGCACGGCGGGCAGGAGGGCCTCGGGCCGCTCGATCCCCTGGCCGCCGGAGTCCAGGACGAGGACGTGGGCCGTGGCCCCCAGGATCTTCCCCCTGAGCTCCTCCTCGAACCCGGACATGACGGCCAGGACCACGATGAGGGCCATGACCCCGAGGGCCATCCCCGCCATGGCGATCACGGTCAGGAGGGAGAGGAACCCCCGCCGGCCCCGGGCCCGGAGGTAGCGCAGGCCGACGAAGAGCTCGAAGGGGAGGCTCCGCATCCGGCGGGTCACCCGTCAGGCTCCCGGGGGCTGGGGGCGGAGGAGGGGGACGCGGATGACGTCGCGGATCGAGGCCTGATCGGCGAAGAGCATCGTCAGGCGGTCGATCCCGATCCCCTCCCCCGCGGTGGGGGGCATCCCGTACTCCAGGGCCCGGAGGAAATCCTCGTCCACCCGGTGGGCCTCCTCGTCCCCCGCGGCCCGGAGGGCCGCCTGCGCCCGGAACCGCTCGGCCTGCTCGCTGGGGTCGTTCAGCTCCGAGTAGGCGTTGGCGATCTCCTTCTCGGCGATGAACAGCTCGAAGCGCTCGACGAGGTGGGGGGCGTCCCGTTTCCGCTTCGCCAGGGGGGAGAGGTCCAGGGGGAAGTCGATCACGAACGTCGGCCGGATCAGGGTCGGCTCGACCGCGGCCTCGAACAGCTCCTTGACGACGCGGGCCCACGGGGCCTCGGGCGGCGGCTCGATGCCGCGCCGCGCGGCCAGGATCCGGACGGCCTCTGGATCCTCGATCTCATCCCGCGAGGTCTCGAGGGCCCGGGCCAGGCCCTCCAGGTAGCCGACCCGGGGCCAGGGCGGCGCCAGGTCGATCTCCCGCCCCTGATAGCGGAGCGTCGTCCCCCCCAGGAGGGTCCGGGCCAGGTGCACGATCAGCTCCTCGGTGAGCTCCATGAGGTCCCGGTAGTCGGCGTACGCCTGGTAGAACTCGAGCATGGTGAACTCGGGGTTGTGCTCGGTGGAGATCCCCTCGTTCCGGAAGTTGCGGTTGATCTCGTAGACCCGGTCGAAGCCGCCGACCACCAGCCGCTTGAGGTAGAGCTCCGGGGCGATCCGGAGGTAGAGCTCGAGGTCGAGGGCGTGGCTGCTGGTGACGAAGGGGCGGGCCGCCGCGCCGCCGGGGAGCGGCTGCATCATGGGGGTCTCCACCTCGAGGAACCCGCGGGCGTCCAGGAACTCCCGGGTCGCCTGGACGAGCCGGCTCCGGAGGCGGAAGACCTCGCGCACCTCCGGGTTCACCAGGAGGTCCACGTAGCGCTGCCGGTAGCGGGTCTCGACGTCCTTGAGGCCGTGCCACTTCTCCGGCAGGGGGCGGAGGGACTTGGCCAGGAAGCCCCAGGCCTTGACCTCGACCGTGAGCTCCCCGGTCCGGGTGCGGAAGAGCTGGCCGGTCACCCCGACGAAGTCGCCCACGTCGAGGGCGGTGAAGAGCTCGTACTCCCGGCCGAGGAGATCGGCCCGGGCGTAGAGCTGGATCGCGCCGGTGTAGTCCTGGAGGCTGGCGAAGCAGGCCTTGCCGTGGTGGCGGACCGCGCGGATCCGCCCCGCCAGGGTGACCGGGCCCGCCCCCTTCAGCTCGTCGGCGGTCGCCCCCTCCCAGCGCTCGCGGAGGCGACCCGCCCAGTCCGAGACCGGATAGCGGGCCCCGAAGGGATCGAGCCCGGCGCGGCGGAGGGCCTCGAGCTTCTCCCGTCGGCGACGGATCAGCTCGTTGGCATCGGCGTCGGCAGGGACCATCACGCGCCACCCTCGGTCGAGAAATGTTTCACGTAGTATGGCCGAGCCGCCGGGGGGGTGTCAAGGAACCCGCCTGCATCACGCCGGCTTCTGCGGCATGAGCAGATAGGCCTCGATGAACGGGTCGATCTCGCCGTCCATGACGGCCGCGACGTTGCCGACCTCGAGACCGGTCCGGTGGTCCTTGATGAGCTGGTACGGGTGGAAGGTGTAGGAGCGGATCTGGTTCCCGAAGGCGATCTCCCTCTTCTCGCCGGTCAACTCCTCCAGCTCCTCCCGGCGCTGGCGCTCGGCGAGCTGGTAGAGGCGGGCGCGGAGGATCGTCAGGGCGGTCTCGCGGTTCCGGAGCTGGGAGCGCTCGTTCTGGCAGGAGACCACGAGGCCGGTGGGGAGGTGGGTGATCCGGACCGCCGAGTCGGCGGTGTTGACCCCCTGGCCGCCGGGCCCCGAGGCGCGGAAGACGTCGATCCGGAGATCCTCGTCCCGGATGACCACCTCCACGTCCTCCACCTCCGGGATCACGGAGACGGAGACAAAGGAGGTGTGGCGGCGGCGGGCGGCGTCGAAGGGCGAGATCCGCACCAGGCGATGGACCCCGGTCTCGCCCTTGAGGTACCCGTAGGCGTACTCGCCCGCCACCGTGAGCGTGGCGGACTTGATCCCCGCCTCCTCCCCCGGCTGGGGATCGACCGCGTCCACCTTGAACCCCCGGCGCTCGGCCCAGCGGGTGTACATCCGCAGGAGCATCTGGGCCCAGTCCTGGGACTCGGTTCCCCCCGCCCCCGGATGGACGGAGAGGATCGCGGTCTTCCGATCGTGCTCGCCCGAGAGGACGATCCTGAGCTGGAAGTCCTGGAGGGCCTCCCGGATCTCCCCGATCCCCCCCTCGATCTCGGGGGCCAGGCTCTCGTCCCCCTCCTCGACGGCCATCTCCCAGAGCTGGCGGTGGTCGTCGAGGCGGCGGGCCAGCTCGCGCCAGCGGCCCACGAGCTGGGCGAGGTCGTTCCGCTCGCGGATCAGGGCCTGGGCCTGCCGGGGGTCGTCCCAGAAGGTCGCCCCCCCCATCGCCTCCTCGAGCTGGGCCAGGCGGGCCTCGCGGGCACCGAGGTCAAAGATGCCCCCGGAGGTCGTCGAGGCGCTTCTCCAGCTCGGCGAACTCCCGCTTCAGATCGCCCAGCATCGCGCTTACCCTCCCTTGCGCCCCCGCCGGCCCAAGACCGCGGCGAGGCTCCCCAGCGCGCACCCGTAGGCGAACAGGTCGCCGAAGCGGGTGTAGAACGTCTGGCCCTCGCGGAGGGCGATGGTCGTCTCGATCACCCCCCGCTCGAAGAGGGGAAGCCGCGGCCCGATCCGGCCCGTGGGCTCCACCACCGCGGAGACCCCGGTGTTGGCGGCCCGCACCACCGCGACCCCGGTCTCGACCGCCCGGAACGGGACCATGGCCAGGTGTTGGAGCGGCCCGCTCGACCGCCCGAACCAGCCGTCGTTAGTGATGTTGACCATGAAGCGAGCCCCTTCGCCCACGAAGCGCCGGAAGAGGTCGGGGAAGACGACCTCGTAGCAGATCACCACCCCGAACGGGGCGCCCGCCAGCGGGAAGACCGTGACCTCACGACCCGAAGAGAAGTCGCCGATCTCGGCCGCGACGGCCTGAACGAAAAAGAGCAACCCCTTCAGGGGGACGTACTCCCCGAAGGGCACGAGATGAATTTTATCATACCTCCCCTCGACCCCCCGGGCCGTCAAGAGAAAGGCGCTGTTGTAGTAGCGCGCCGTCGGCCCCGCCCCCTCGGCGTCGGGGGCGCCGACCAGGAGTGGGGTCTCGACCGTCCGCGCCAGCTCGGTCAGCCACCCGAGAACCCAGGGCTCGCGGCGGAGGTAGGCCGGCACCGCGGTCTCGGGCCACACGATCAGGCGTGCCCGTCCCCGAGCCTCGGCGGTGAGGGCCCGGTAGATCTCGAGGGTCCTTCCCTGATAGGCCCTGTCCCACTTCACGGCCTGATCGATGCTCCCCTGGGCGATCGCCACCGGCAGCCCGGGTGGGGGCCCGCCCGCCAGGCGCTGGGCGCCGAGGAGCGTGGTGCCGCCCACGGCGAGCAGGATCACCCCGGCTGCGACCGGCACTCCCCGCCGACCGCGGACGATCGCCCAGGCGACGGCCGCGTTGACCAGGGCAACCAGGAAGGAGATCCCGTAGACGCCGGTCCAGGCCGCCACCTGAATGAGGAGTAGACGCCGGTACTGGGAGTAGCCGAGGAGGCCCCAGGGGAAGCCCGTGAGAAGGTGGCCCCGGGCCAGCTCGGCGGTGACCCAGAGGGCGGGCACGGCCCAGAGGGCGCGCGGGCCGACCCCGCGCGCGAGCCAGGCGAGGGCCGAGGCCACGCCGCCCCAGTAGAGGGCCAGGTACGCCGAGAGCCCGAGGAGGACCAGGAGCGCCAGGGGGAGGGGGAGCGTGGAGTAGGTGGTCATGGTGTGGGTGAGCCAGCCAAGGAGCGGAACGAAGAAGGCCAGACCGGCGAGCCACCCCCCGAGGAAGGCCTGGCCGGGCCTCGCCTCGAGGGCGTAGAGGAGGAGCGGGACCAGGGCGACCCAGGCCAGGAGATCCCACTCCACGCGGGGGTAGGCCAGGTGGAGGGCCGCCCCCGCGACGAGCAGGAGGCCGACCCGGGCGGCCTCGGGGAGGGCGCCAGGGCCGCTCCCGGACCGGCGGTCACCGCCCATAGAGGAGGCGGTCGCCCAGGAGCCGGGGGAGCCCGGCGGCCAGGATCTTCGCCCTGGCCGCGACGACGTCGTAGGGGACGCGGCGGATCTCGACCTCGGCGGCCTCGGGGTCGTAGATCGCGTAACAGGCGCGGGGATCGGCGTCGCGGGGCTGCCCCACGCTCCCGACGTTGATGAGGTAGCGGCGCCCCGGCTCGAGGGACGTCCGCCCGGGACCCGGCCGATGAGCGACGCCCTCGGGGCCGAGGACGAAGACGCCCGGCAGATGGGAGTGGCCGATGAAGCCCAGGCGCGTGGAGAAGTGGCCGAAGGCCCGCTCGCCGTCGCGGAGGGAGATGATGTACTGCCACGCCTCGGGGTTCCTCGGCGAGGCGTGGACCAGCGTCGCCTCCCCCACCTCCGCCGTCAGCGGGAGCTCCTCGAGGTAGCGGGCCTGGGCGGGGGAGAGCCGCTCGGCGGTCCACTCGGCCGCGGCGCGGGCGTAGGGGTTGAACCAGGCGAGATCGGTGAGCCCGACGGCCGCCCGATCGTGGTTCCCGGCCACCACCCCCGCCGCCCGGGCGACCAGCTCGTCCAGGCAGGGGCCAGGATCGGCCCCGTAGCCGACCACGTCCCCGAGGCAGAGGAGCCGGCTCGCGCCCTGCCCGGCGAGGTCCTCAAAGACGGTGGAGAGGGCCTCGAGGTTGCCGTGGATGTCGGAGAGGAGGGCGGACCTTATGGCGGCACCAGCTCCTTCCGCACCCGATCGAGGACCCCGTTGATGAACCGCGTGGACTCCCCGGTGGAGAACTTCTTGGCGATCTCGAGGGCCTCGTTGATCGCGACCTTGGGCGGGATCTCGGAGCACCAGAGGAGCTCGTAAATCCCGGCGCGGAGGATGTTCCGATCGACGACGGCCATCCGGGAGAGCTCCCAGCGATCGGCGAACTGGGCGAGGCACTCATCGATCTTGGCCTGATTCGCCTTGGTCCCCCGGACCAGCTGCTCGGCGAACGCCCGGACCTCCTGGCCCACCGGGTGCTCCGCCCAGAACGCCTCGATGGCGGCCGTGAGGGGATCCCCCTCCGGGAGGAGGTCGAGCCGGTAGAGGAGCTGCAGGGCCAGCTCGCGGGCCTTGCGGCGCCTGCCCATCACCGCCCCCGCCCGCGCCGCCCCCGGCCCTTGGCCCGGACGGGCAGCCTCGCCATCAGCCCCACCAGCTCCAGCGCCGCCAGCGCGGCCTCCTCGCCGCGGTTGCCGACCTTCCCGCCCGCCCGGTCCCAGGCCTGGGCCTCGCTCTCCGCGGTCACCACCCCGAAGGTGGTGGGGACACCGGTGGCCAGGGCCACCTCCTGGATCCCGCGGGCGGCCTCCCGGGCCACATGCTCGAAGTGGGGCGTCTCCCCGCGGATGACGACCCCGAGACAGATCAGGGCGTCGAAGCGGCCGCTCCGGGCCAGGCGGAGGGCGACCTGCGGGATCTCGAAGGCGCCCGGGACCCAGGTCACGTCGATGGCCGCGTCCGCGGCGCCGTGATCGCGGAGGGCCGCGAGGGCCCCCTCCAGGAGCCGGACCGTGATCGGCTCGTGGAAGCGGGCCACGACGACCCCGAAGCGCCGCCCCTGCCCCGCGGGCGCGCCGCGTCGCCCCGGCGCCCTCCCCGCCACGGCTAGGAAACTCCGAGGGGGGCTCCGCCCCCCTTCGGATGGCCCCGCGGGAGGCGTCGGCCCCTCGCTCCACACGCTCCACGGCGCACCCGCCTATGGCTCGCCGGCCGGGGCCCCTCCTGGTCGTGTCCCGCCCGCGAGCCGGCTTCCCCACCCGGCTCGCTCATGGCGGGGACCCGCGCCGCTCCGCTTAACGTTCCGCTCGGGGCCGACGCCCCCCCCGTAGGGACCGGTCGCTCTTCCACGACCGGGCTCGGGGCCTGCCGCCCCCCAAAGCCCTTACCCGGACACATTTCTAGCCCCGGGGCGGGAGGTCCGACGTGAAGCGGTTCGTGCGGTGCGGCGTCGTGCAACGGGCCGCTCAAGGCTTGGAGAGGAGGTGGCCGAGCTTCTCCTGCTTGGTCTTGAGGTAGAACCGGTTCGCCTCCGAGGGGGAGATCTCGATGGGGACCCGCTCCTCGACCCGCAGGCCGTACCCCTCCAGGCCCACGATCTTCTTGGGGTTGTTGGTCAGCAGCCGCATCGACCGGACGCCGAGGTCCACCAGGATCTGCGCCCCGATCCCGTAGTCCCGGAGGTCGGCCTTGAAGCCCAAGGCCTCGTTGGCCTCCACCGTGTCCTTCCCCTGGTCCTGGAGCTCGTAGGCCCGCATCTTGTTCAGGAGGCCGATCCCCCGCCCCTCCTGGCGCATGTAGATGAACACCCCCCGCCCCTCGCGGGCGATGATGGCCAGCGCCTTCTCGAGCTGCTCGCCGCAGTCGCAGCGTCGCGAATGGAAGACGTCGCCGGTCAGGCACTCGGAGTGGACGCGCACCAGGATCGGCGCCGGGTCGGCGACGCCCCCCATGGTGAGGGCCAGCGGAAGCCGGTCGTCGATGGTGGTCTCGTAGGCGATGGCGGTAAAGGTGCCCAGCGGGGTCGGGAGCGCGGTGGTGGCGACGCGGCGGACCAGCTTGTCCTTCTGGATCCGGTAGCGGATCAGGTCCTTGATGGTGATGAGCTTGAGGGCGTGGGCCTGGGCCAGCTCCGCGAGGCGGGGGACGCGGGCCATCCGCCCGTCGTCGTTCATGACCTCGCAGATCACCCCCGCCGGGTAGAGCCCGGCCAGGCGGGCGAGGTCCACCGCCGCCTCGGTGTGCCCGGCCCGCCGGAGGACGCCCCCGGGCATCGCCCGGAGCGGCAGGATGTGCCCGGGGCGGGTCAGATCCTCGGCGCGCGTGGCGGGGTCGACCAGGGTCCGGATGGTCACGGCCCGGTCGTACGCCGAGGTCCCGGTGCTGACCCCGCGACGCGCGTCCACGGTGACGGTGAAGGCCGTCCCCATGGGCGCGGTGTTGTCGGAGACCATCATGCTGATCTTGAGCTCGTCGAGCCGCTCCCCGGTCATGGGGACGCAGATCAGGCCGCGGCCGTGCTTGGCCATGAAGTTGACGGCCTCCGGGGCGACCTTCTCGGCGGCCATGACGAGGTCGCCCTCGTTCTCCCGATCCTCGTCGTCCACCACGACGACGATCCGGCCGTTCCGGATCTCCTCGACGGCCTCCTCGATGGGCGCGAACATCCCCCCGGGCTCCTCCCGGGACGGCGTGGTCATGGCTCCTCCCTCCCGTCCTCGGCCAGGAGCCCGCGCCGGGCGAGCGCCTCCCGCCCCTCCCCGCTCCCCGGGAGCAGGGCCCGGACGTACTTGCCGAGGACATCCATCTCCAGATTCACCCGGTCGCCGCCCTGTCTCGAGCCCAGGGTCGTACTCTCGAGGGTGTGGGGGATCAGGGCGACGGCGAAGCCCTCGGGATCGAGGCGCGCCACCGTCAGGCTGACCCCATCGACGGCGACCGAGCCTTTCGGGATCAAGAGCGCGCGGAGGTCCTCCGAGACCGCGACCCCCAGCGCCCGTCCCTCGCCCTCCTCACGGACCGTCGTGACGACCCCGACCCCATCGACATGGCCGAGGACGAGGTGCCCGCCGAGCGGGGCGCCGAGGCGCAGCGGTCGCTCCAGGTTCACGGGGTCACCGGGCGAGAGCGCCCCGAGGGTGGTCACGGCGAGGGTCTCCTCGGCCAGATCGAAGCCGAGCCACCCCGCCCCCGTCGCCACCACGGTCAGGCAGGCGCCGTTGACGGCAACGCTCCCCCCGGGTTCGCTCCCGTCCAGGACCCGGCGCGCCTCCACCTCGAGCCGCCACCCCGCCCCCCGCCGGGTCAGGGCCCGCACGCGCCCGAGCTCCTCGACGATCCCGGTGAACACCCTAACCAACTCGGAGGGGGGCTCCGCCCCCCTTCCGAACCTCCCCCCAAGGCTGCGAGGGCAAAGCCCGCGCCCGGAGCGGACCATCCCCGCGGGGAGGCGTCGGCTCCGAGCGGAGCGTGAAGCGGAACGGCGCGGGTCCCCGCCATGAGCGAGCCGGGTGGGGAAGCCGGCTCACGGGCTGAGAACGAAGGAGGAGGGGCCCCGCCCGGCGAGCCACAGGCGGGTGCGCCGTGGAGCGCGCGGAGCGAGGGGCCGAGGCCTTCCCCGGGGGCGTTCGGTCTCCAGAGAACGGACGGGCCTGCCGGGGGGCAGCACCCCCAAAAGCTTTACTCGGATACATCTCTGCGCTCCAGATCGGTCCACCAACCCCGCCTCGAGGAGCGAGGCGTGCAGTTCGCCCCCGCCTTCCGCGAGGAGCGACACCACGCCCCGCCGGGCGAGCTCGGCCAGGAGGGCATCGAGGTCCACCCGGCCGTCGCGGGCCGGGCAGCCGAGGACCTCGACGCCCCGCGCGGAGAGGGCTCGGGCGGCCTCGGCCGGAGCGCCGGCGACGCAGGCGATCAGGGTCCGCGCCGGGGCGCCCACCTTCAGAAGCCGCGCCTCGGGGGGCGTCCGGAGCCGGCTGTCCACGACCACGCGGAGCGGCTCCCGGGGCCCGAGCTCGGGGAGCCGGACCGTCAGCTCCGGGTCGTCCCGGAGGACGGTCCCGACCCCGACGAGGATGGCGTCGGCGCCGGCCCGCATCCGGTGACCCTCGGCCCGGGCCGCCTCCCCCGTGATCCAGCGGGAGGCCCCGTCCCAGGCCGCGATCTTCCCGTCCAGGGTCATGGCCGTCTTGAGGGTCACCAGGGGGCGCCCGGTGGCGATGAACTTGAAGAAGGCGCGATTGAGGACCCGGGCCTCTTCCTCCCGCACCCCCACCGTGACCTCCACGCCCCGGCCGTTGACCACCGGGTTGGGGTCGAGGCAGCCGACGACGACCCGCCGGATCCCGGCCTCGAGCAGGGCATCGACGCAGGGCGGGGTCCGGCCGCGGTGGACGCACGGCTCGAGGTTGACGTAGAGGCTCGCTCCCCGCGCCTCGGGCCCGGCGGCCCGGAGGGCCTCGACCTCCGCGTGGGGCTCGCCGGCCCGCCGATGCACCCCTTCGCCCACGGCCGCCCCGTCGCTGACTACCAGGGCGCCCACCATCGGGTTGGGCGAGGTGAGGCCCCGCCCCTGCGCGGCCAGGGCGAGGGTCCGGCCCATCCAGGCGTGATCGTCCATCGTCAGGCGACCAGGGCGGAGACGAAGACCTCGGGGTCGAACGGGGCGAGGTCGTCCACCCCTTCCCCCGTCGCCACCAGCTTGATGGGGAGCCCCAGCTCCCGGTAGATCCGGACCACGATCCCGCCCTTGGCGGTGCCGTCGAGCTTCGTGAGGATGAGCCCGGTCAGCTCCAGGGCCTGATGGAAGAGCCGGGCCTGCGCGATCCCGTTCTGGCCGGTCGTCGCGTCGAGGACCATGAGGGTCTCGTGCGGGGCCCCGGGGAGCTGTCGCCCCACGACCCGCTTCACCTTGGCCAGCTCCGCCATGAGGTTGACCTTGGTGTGGAGCCGGCCGGCGGTATCCACGATCAGCGCGTCGGCCCGCCGCGCCAGGGCGGCCTTGACCGCGTCGAAGGCCACCGCCGAGGGGTCGGCGCCGGGCCCCTGCTTGATCACCTCGACCCCGACCCGTTCCCCCCACCGCTCCAGCTGCTCGATGGCGGCGGCCCGGAAGGTGTCCGCGGCGGCCAGGAGCACGCGCCGATTCGCCTGCCGGAGCCGGTGGGCCAGCTTGCCGGCGCTCGTGGTCTTCCCCGACCCGTTCACCCCCAGGACCAGCACGACCGCGGGCCGGGCCTCGAGGTTGAGCGGGGCGCCGGCCCCCTTCAGGGCGCGGAGGAGGTGGTCGCGGAGGGCAATGCGGACGTCCCGGTCCCCGAGGCGCCCCCGCCCGGCCTCCTCGCGGAGCTCGGCCACGAAGGCCTCGGCGGTCTCGACGCCGAGATCGGCGGAGATGAGGAGTTCCTCGAGCAGCTGAAGCTCCGAGGGCTCCAGCTCCCGGCCGCGGAAGAGCCGGTCGAACCCCTCCTGGAGCGTCTGGCGCGTCCGGCCGAGGCCCTCGCGCAGGCGATCCGTCAGGGCGGCAAAGAGGCTCATGACCCCTCCAGGAGCGGGAGCACCAGCTCCCGGACCACCTCCCCGCTCGCCCCGAGCGGCGGGAGGGGCTCGCCGTTCAGCTCGAGGGAGACCCCACCGGCGTTCCCCACGGTGAGGACGAAGCGCGACGAGCTCCGCCACTCCCGGGTCTCGCCGGGAGCGAGGAGCTCCTCTCTGGCCGTCCCGGCTCCGGTCTCGACCCGGACCCAGGTCAGCTCCCGGGCCCTGACGACGAGCCGGTGCTCCTCAGAGTCCTCCCCCACGACGGCGGCCCCGCGCGCGCCGGGGCTCGGCTCCCCGGCGAGGGGGCGCGTCGGGGTCCCGGCGGTCAGGCCGCCGGCGGACGGCGCGAGGTCCGGGGCCCTGGACGAGACGCGCTCAGCGGGCCCCGGCCCGTTGCCCGGCGGGCGTGGGGCGACGAGGTAGAGCCCGGCCGCCAGGACGAGGAGAAGCAGCGCCGCCGCCACGAGCGGGGGGTGGAGGCGGAAGCGCGGAGGGGGAGGCGCCTCCCGCGGGGTGTGCGCCGCCACCCACGCCTCGTAGAGCGCGAGGGCCTCCCTCGGCGAGTCGCCCAGCTGCCGGAGGTAGGCGCGGATGAACCCCCGAACGAAGACCGGGGCCGGGAGCTCCCTCAGGCGATCCTGCTCCATGGCCTCCAGGATGCGGGGGGGGATCCGCGTGGCCCGGGCCAGGGCCTCCACCGAGACGCCGCGCGCCTCGCGACGCGAGCGAAGACAGACTCCAAGACGCTTCCCGGGCATGTTCGCGGCTAGTGTAAATCACGGGGTGGGGGAAGTCAAACCGGCCGGGGGTTTCCGGCCCCCCGGCCGATTCAGTCCTTGAGGGTGACGGAGACCAGGCGCGAGAGACCGGGCTCGTCCATGGTGATCCCGTACAGGACGTCGGCGGCCTCCATGGTCTTCCGGTTGTGGGTGATGACGATGAACTGCGTCTGGGCCGAGAGCTCCCGGAGGACCCGGACGAAGCGATCGATGTTGGCGTCGTCCAGCGGCGCGTCCACCTCGTCCAGGAGGCAGAAGGGGCTCGGGCGGAAGTAGAAGATCGCGAACAGGAGGGCGAGGCCCGTCAGGGCCTTTTCCCCGCCCGAGAGGAGGGAGACGGCCTGGAGGCGCTTGCCGCGCGGCTGGGCCTGGAGCTCGATCCCGGCCTCCAGGGGGTCCTCGGACTCCACGAGGCAGAGGCCGGCCCGTCCGCCCTCGAAGAGGCGGGCGAAGAGGGCCTGGAAGTTGGCGTTGATGGCCTCGAAGGCCTGCACGAAGCGCTCCTGGGCGGTCCGGGTCATCCCCTTGAGGGCCCGCTCCAGGTCCTTCATGGAGGCGGTGAGATCGTCGTGCTGGGAGCGGAGGAAGGCGTGGCGCTCCTCCAGGGCCCGGTACTCCTCGTCGGCGATGAGGTTCACCGGCTCGAGGGCCGCGATCTTCTGGGCCAGCTCCTCCACCCGGGCCCGGGCCGCCTCGAGGTCCCGCGCGGGGTCGTGGGCCTGGCGGAGGGCCTCCACCTCCACCCCGAACTGCCGCCCGGCCTCCGCCTCGAGGTCCTTCCGGCGGACCTCGACCTGGGCGGACCGGAGCGCGAGGTCGTGGAGCGCGGAGGTCACGCGCGCGAGGTCCGCCTCCACGGCCCGGACCGCCTCGCCGAGCTCCTGCACGCGCCGGGCGTGATCCTGGGCGGCCGCCTGGGCGGCGCCGACCGCCCGCTCGGCCTCGCCCCGCTCCCCGACCAGGAGCCGCGCGCGCTCTTCCGTCCGCTCCAGCTCGCGCTCGATCTCGGCGCGCCGGGCCGCGAGCGCCTCGAGCCGGTCCGCGCCCTGCCGGAGCCGCTCGTCGGCCTCGCACTCGGCCTCGGCCAGCCGGCCCTGCTCGGTCAGGGCGGCCTGGATGCGCTCGGCCAGCGCGGTGCACGCGACCTGGGCGGTCAGGACGCCCTGGGTCAGCCGCTCCTCGCCGGCCGCCTCCTCCTCGATGGCGCGGAGGCGGGTCACGATCGTCTCGTCGAGCCGCCGCGCCTCCCCCTCGGCCGCCGCCAACTCGCCCCGGCGCACCTCGAGCTCGCGGGCGACCGTCGCCGCCTCGGCCTCCAGCTGGGCCCGTTCGGTCCCGAGCGCGGTGGCGAAGAGGTCCGCCCGTTCCAGCTCCCGCCCGAGCTGCTCGTGATCCTTCGCGAGCGCGAGCCGCTCGGCCTCGTCTCGCTCCCGCCGATCCCGGGCCTCCGCCCGCTCCGCGCCGAATCGGGCGAGCTCGGCGTCCAGGGCGCGGAGGCGATCCTGCCCCTCCTCCAGGGCCCGGCGCAGGTCGGCGACCTCGGCGTGCAGGTCCCGGATCAGGCGTCGCCGGGCCAGCAGGGACGACGAGCCCGGGGAGGCCGCGCGTCCGCCGCCGAGGGCCCCCGGCGGGGTGAGCAGCTCGCCCTCCACGGTCACGTAGCTCGCCGCGGCCCCGTTCTGGCGCCACAGCCGCTCCGCCGCCGGGAGGTCGCGGACCACCACCACCGAGCCCAGGAGGTGCTCGAGCAGCGCCCGGTAGGGGGAGCGGACCAGCGCATCGGCCGGTCCGATGACCCCGTCGCCCTCGGGGGAGCGGTACCCGGGGCCGCCGTTCAGGAGCTCGAGGGGAAGGAACGTCGCCGGCCCGTCCCCCCGCGCTCCGAGGTAGCCGAGGGCGGCCTTGGCGTCGCCGAAGGTCTCGACGACGACCCAGCCGAGGCGATCCCCCAGGGCCGCCTCGACGGCCCGCTCCATCTCCCGGGGGACCTCGAGGAGGTCGGCGACCGTGCCGACGATCCCGGAAAGGCGCGGGGGCTCGCCCTGCGCGGCGCCGAACACGGCCTTGACCCCGGCCCCGTACCCCTCGCGCTGGGCCTCCAGGGCCTCCAGGGCCTCGAGGCTCGACTGCCGGCTCGCCACGGAGAGCCGGGCCTGCTCCACCCGATCGCCGGCAGCGGCCCGCTCGACCTCGAGCTCCCGGGCCTTGGCCTCGAGCCGGGCGACGCGCGCCGCGGTCTCGCCGAGCCGCCCGACCAGGGCCTCGAGCCGCGCCGCAAGCCCGCGCTGGGCCTCCCCGAACCCCGCCTCCTCGGCGCGCGCCGCGGCCTGCTCCCCCCGGAGCCGCTCGATCCGCCGGCTGATCTGCTCCGCGCGTTCGACGAGGCCGCCCACGAGTTGCCCCAGCTCGGTCCGCCGGCCGGCCGTCCGGACCTGCTCGGCCCGCAAGGCCTCCACCTCCTCGCGCCGGGCGCGGAGGCGGGCCCGGGTCTCCTCGAGCCGCGCCTCCTCGGCCGCGACGACGCCCCGCCTGGCCTCGTGCTCGGCCCTGAGGGTCGTCACCAGGGCGGCCTTGACCTGGCGCTCGGCGGCCAGGGCCTCGAGCCTGGTGGCGAGCGCCTGCCGCTCCTCCCCGAGGCGCGCCGTCTCGGCACCCAGCTCGACCGCCTGATGGCGGAGCTGCTCGGCCCGCTCGAGGAGCCGCTCCAGCTCGAGCTCCACCTTCTGGAGCGCCTGGCGGCGGTCGTCGAGGCGATGCTCGGCCTCCAGGGTGTCGGCGCGCGCCAGCTCCTGCTCCGCGCCCAGGGCGGCCACGCGGGCCCGGAGGCCCTCGGCGATCCGCTCCTCGCTCGCGCGCCGGGCGGCGAGGGCCGCCTCCTCGTCGAGGAGGGCCCGGTGCTCGGCGGCCATGAGCGCGAGCTCGAGGGTCCGCCGCTCGGCGACGAGGGCCTTGTACTGCTGCGCCCGCCTGGCCTGGCGCTCCAGGGCGGCGAGCTGGCGGCGGACCTCGTCCATCACGTCCCGGACCCGGAGGAGGTTCTGGCGGGTCGCCTCGAGCTTGGCCATGGTCTCGGCCCGCTGCTGCTTGTAACGCGTGATCCCCGCGGCCTCCTCGATGAAGACCCGGCGGTCGATGGGCCGCGCGGTGAGAAGGTGGGCCAGGCGCTCCTGCTCCATGAGGGCGTAGGCCTTGGGGTTGACCCCGGTCCCGAGGAAGAGGTCGTGGATGTCCTTGAGGCGACAGGCGGTGCGGTTCAGGAGGTACTCCGACTCGCCGTCGCGGTAGAGGCGTCGCCCCACCATGACCTCGCTCCAGGGGACGGCGAGGTCGCCGTCGTTGGTGAACACCAGGCTCACCTCGGCCAGGCCGAGGGGCCGACGGGAGACCGAGCCGTGGAAGATCACGTCCTCCATCCGCTGGCCGCGGAGGGTCTTGGGACTCTGCTCCCCCAGGGCCCAGCGGATGGCGTCGGCGACGTTGGACTTGCCGCAGCCGTTCGGCCCCACGATGGCGGTGACCCCGGGGCGGAGGGTGAGGACCGTCTTGTCGGCGAAGGACTTGAAGCCGTGGAGCGCGACCGATTGAAGGTGCATGGCCCAACTTTATTTATCACACGGCCGGCCTGATCGCCAAGAAAAAACGCACTACGCCTGGGGAGGGGGAAAGGAAGGCGCCACTAGATATTGGATCTCCAGCCCAGTCCCACCGTCCCGAGGATGGCGACGAGGTTGACGACCCCGTGGGCCAGGATCGGGGGGAGGAGCGAGCGGCTCCGCTCGGCCAGCACGGCCAGGGCGAGCCCGACGGGGAGGACGGGGAGCCAGGACGGCGGGGTCGGATCGTGGACGCCGTGGACGAGGGCGAAGAGGAGGCTCGAGAGGGCGATCGCCCACGGTGCGCCCCACCGGGCGCGGAGGAGGGTGTAGAGGAATCCGCGGAAGAAGACCTCCTCCCCGATCGGAACCGGGACGGTCACGCCGACCAGGAGCAGCGCGAGGTCGCCCGGCCCTCGCGCCCGGTCGAGGAGCCCCTCGACCGGATGGTCGGCCGGCGGCCAGCCGGCGGCCCGGAGCGCCCCGTCCACGGCCCAGGCGCCAGCGACGGCCCCGATGCCAGCCAGGAGCCCGAGGACCCACCACCCCCCGCGGACCCCCCGGAACCCGATCCCGGCCAGGGAGCGCGGATAGCAGCGGGCTGCGAAGTAGAGGCTCACCAGGACCAGCAGGGTGTCGTCGAGCGACTGGATGAGGAGGAACGTCCGCGGCTCGAGCCCGACCGGTGAGAGGCGACGGCCCAGCAAGTAGCCGAGGCCGAGGGCCGGAACAAGGTAGAGGACGGCCGCGAAGAAGAGGTACCGGAGCCGCGGAACAGGGGGTGGAGGACTCGTGGGGGGAGACGGGGTCTCCCCCGCCTCTGGGGCGGCGCCCGGAGAAGGCTGCTCTGGGAGCCCGTCCGAGTAACGGGTGCGCTCGTGCGTTTTTGGACCCTCGGCTCGCGGATCGGGTGGTCCGCTCCGGGCGCGGGCTTGGCCCGCGCACCCTCGGGGGGAGGTTCGGAAGGGGGGCGTTAGCCCCCCTCCGAGGCACCTAGCCGCCCTTCAGGAGGCAGCACTTCTTGTACTTCTTCCCGGAGCCGCAGGGGCAGGGGTCGTTGCGCCCCACCTTCTGGCCGGCCCGCCGGGCCGCGACGGGCCGATCGGCCGTCGCGTGCACGGGGTGGGTCTCGCGGGCCGGTTGGGAGGCGCGGCTCGGCCAGGGCGCGGCGGGCGCCTCGGATGCCGGCTCGCGGACCAGCTGGACCTTGAAGAGCCACTCGACCACAGTGACCTTCACCCGGTCCACCATCTCCTGGAAGAGGTCGAAGGCCTCGCGCTTGTACTCGGTCAGGGGGTCGCGCTGCCCGTAGCCCCGGAGCCCGATCCCCTCCTTCAGGTGGTCCATGGAGAGGAGGTGGTCCTTCCACTGGGCGTCGATGACCTGGAGCATGACGACCCGCTCCAGGTGGCGGAGCATCTCGCTCCCCAGCTCCCGCTCGCGGGCCGCGTAGCGCCCCTGGACCTCCTCCCAGAGGAGCTGGCGGAGCCCGTCGTGGGAGACGACCTCGCGGGCCTGGACCTCCAGGGAGAGCTTCAGGTCGAACTGCCGGTGGAGGGCCTCGCCGAGCCCGGTAAGGTTCCAGTCCTCGGGGTGGACGTCCTTGCCCGCGTACCGCCCCAGGACCCCGTCGAGGAGCTCCTCGACCCCCTCCCGGACGGTCTCCTCCTGACTCTCCCCGGCC
>JACPHL010000232.1 GCA_016188625.1 Candidatus Rokuibacteriota bacterium
AGGCGGGGGCGACCCTTCGCGAGATCCACGACCGCTTCCGCGCTCAGTTCGGCGCCTGGTCCCTCCCGCTCTTCTGAGATGTGTCTGAGCAAGGCTTTCGGGAGTTCTGTCCCCCCGGGAGGCGCCGACCCCTCGCTCCACACGCTCCGCGGCGCACCCGTCAGTGGCTCGCCGGGCGGGGCCCCTCCTCTCCGCTTCTCGCCTGCCTGTCGGCTTCCCCACCCGGCTCGCTCACGACGGGGACCCGCGCCGCTCCGCTTAACGTTCCGCTCGGGGCCGCCGCCTCCCCCGGGGGCAGAACCCCCGAAAGCCTTGCTCAGACACATCGTCAGAAGAGGGGGAGGGACCAGGTGCCGAACTGAGCGCGGAAGCGGTCGTGGATCTCGCGAAGGGTCGCCCCCGCCTCGGCGGCCGCCATCACCGAGGGGAAGGCGTTCCGGCCGGCGGCGAGGTCCGACTCCAGGGCGGCCAGGGCCCCCGCGCAGGCGGCCTGGTCGCGGGAGGCCTTGACCCGGCGGATCCGCTCCCCCTGGCGGGCCGCGGCCGACGGCTGCTCGAAGACCTCCGGCGGCTCCTCGTCCCCCTCGACGAAGCAGTTGACCCCGACGACCTTGAGCCGCCCCTCCTTGACCGCGGCCCGGTAGCCCTCGGCGCTCTCGGTGAGCCGCGCGTGGATCCACCCCGACTCGGTGGCGGCCACGATCCCGCCCTGCGCCTCCACCTCCTCGAGGAGCGCCCGGGTCCTGGCCTCCACCTCGCGGGTGAGCCCCTCGAGGAGGTAAGAGCCGCCGAGGGGGTCCACGGCGCTCGTGACCCCGGACTCATGCTGGATGATCTGCTGGGTCCGGAGGGCCAGGCGCGCCGCGGCCTCGGTGGGGAGGCCCCACGCCTCGTCGTGCCCCGAGACGTGGAGGGACTGGGCCCCGCCCAGGACCGCGGCGAGGGCCTGGTAGGCCGCGCGGACCGCGTTGTTGAGCGGCTGCTGGGCGGTGAGGGTGACCCCGGAGGTCTGGACGTGGAAGCGCAGGGCCGCGGCGCGCGGGTCGTGGACGCCGAACTCCTCGGTCACGATCCGCCACCAGAGCCGGCGGGCGGCCCGGTACTTGGCGATCTCCTCGAAGAAGCTCCGGTGGGCGGCGAAGAAGAAGGAGAGGCGCGGCGCGGCCCGCTCCGCGTCGAGGCCCCGGCGGCCCAGCTCGCGGAGGACGGCCCGGGCATGGGCGAAGGCGAAGCCCAGCTCCTCCACCGCGGTCGCCCCGGCCTCCCGGAGGTTGTAGCCGACGAAGGAGACGGGGTTCCAGCGCCCGGCATGGCGGAGGGCGTACTCGATGGCGTCGCACTCCAGGCGGAAGCTCGCGGCCGGCGGCAGGGCGCGCGGGGCGGTGGTGACCGCCGTCTCCATGAGGAAGTCATTCTGGCTGGTCCCGGCGAGCCGGTCGAGGTCGAGGCCGCGGCGGCGGGCCAGGGCGAAGTACATGGCCAGGATGACGATCGCCATCCCGGGGTTGCAGGCGACGAGGGAGACGCTCACCTCCTCGATCGGGATGCCGGCGAAGAGGACCTCCAGGTCCTCGAGGCAGTCCACCGCCACCCCGCCCTTCCCCGCCTCCGCCCGCGCCTCGGGGTCGTCGGAGTTGTACCCGCGCAGGGTCGGGTAGTCGAAAGTCAGGGAGAGCCCGGTGGCGCCCTGGCGGAGGAGGTAGTGGAACCGCGCGTTGGTGTCCTCCGGGGTCCCGAAGCCGGCCAGGGGGCGGACGGTCCAGAGCCGTCCCCGGTACATCGTGGGGTGCACCCCGCGGGTGAACGGCGGCGCGCCGGGGAAGCCGAGCTCCCGGAGGTAGTCGAAGCCGTCGAGGCCGGCCGGGGTGACCAGGGGCGGCACCGGGATCCCCGAGACGGTCTCGAAGGGCTCGGGGCGCTCGGGCGAGCGGGCGTAGCGCTCGGCCCGCCAGCGCGCCTCGGCTTCCCGGATCTCGTCCGGATCCATGATTTACTCCCAGGTGCGCTCGTCGGCGATCTTCGTGGCGCCCTCCGGGATCGTCCCCGGCGGGACGACCCGCACCTCGCCCCGGAGGTGCATCACCTCCTGGATCGCCCGGGCCATCTCGGCCTGGAGCCGGGCGGGGTCGGCGCCCTCGCCCAGCTCGACGCGGAAGGTCATCTCGTCCTGGTGGTCGCGGCGGGTGATCACCACCTGGTAGCGGATGACCGCCGGGAAGCGGGCGACGACCTCGTCGGCCTGGCGGGGGTGGATGAACATCCCCCGGACCTTGGTGACCTCGTCGGCCCGCCCGCGCCAGCCGAGCATCCGGGGGGAGGTCCGCCCGCAGGGGCAGGGCTCCTCCGTGAGCACGGAGAGGTCCCCGGTCCCGAAGCGGATCATCGGGTAGGCCGGCTGGTTCACCGTGACGACCATCTCGCCGATCTGGCCCGGCGGCAACGGCTCGCCGGTCTCGGGGTCGGCGATCTGGAGGACGGCGTCCTCCACGAGGTGCATCCCGACCTTCTCCCGGCACTCGTAGGCCACCATCCCGAGGTCCGCGGTCCCGAAGCCCTGCCGGGTGAGGACCCCGTAGGTCTCCTCGAAGCTCCGTCGGAGCGACTCCGGCAGCGGCTCAGCCGCGACGTTGGCCACCTCGAGGGCGAGTCGCGTCCCGAGCTCCTCGGCCCGCTTGAGGATCGTCAGGAGGAAGCTCGGGGTCCCGACGTAGCCGTTCACCCCGAGGTCCTGCGCCACGCGGACCTGGAGGTCCGTGTTCCCGGGCCCGGTGGGGATGACCGTGCAGCCGAGCCGGAGGAGGCCGGCGTCGATCATGTGGGCGGCCGGGGTGAGGTGGTAGGCGTAGGTGTCGATGACGACGTCGCCGGGCCGGAAGCCCCCGGCGTAGAGCCCCACCTCCGCCCGCCAGGGGCTCGGCGCGGCCCCGATCGGCTCGTAGATGGGTCCGGGGGAGACGAAGACCCGCCGTAGCTCCTCCCGGGGGAGGCCGGCGAGGCCGCCGAAGGGCGGGTCGGCCCGTTGGAGGTCGGGCATCGCGGACTTCTTGAGGACGGGGAGCCGGGCCAGGTCGGCGAGGCCCCGGATGTCGCGGGGCCGGAGCCCGGCCGCCTCGAGCCGGCGGCGGATCCCGGGGGCGTGGCGCCAGGCGTGGCGGACCAGCCTCCGGAGCCACGCCTCCTGGTAGCGCTGCCGCTCCGGCGGCGGGAGGGTCTCCTTCCCGGCCTCGTAGTAGCCGCTCAGCCGATCCGGTCGCATCCCTAGCTCAGCCAGCGCTTCCTGCGCTTGTAGTGCTTGACGTCCCGGTAGGACTTCCGGCTCCCGACCTCGGTCAGCCCGAGGTAGAACTCCTTGATGTCCTCGTTCTCCCGGAGCGTGGCGGCGTCGCCGTCCAGGACGATCCGTCCCGTCTCCATGACGTAGCCGTGGTGCGCGATGGTGAGGGCCATGGTCGCGTTCTGCTCCACCAGGAGCACGGTCAGCTTCTCCTCCCGGTTCAGCCGCTGGATGATCTCGAAGATCTCCTCGACCAGCCGGGGGGCCAGGCCCAGGGAGGGCTCGTCCAGGAGCATCAGCCGGGGGCGGGACATGAGGGCCCGCCCGATGGCCAGCATCTGCTGCTCCCCCCCGGAGAGGTAGCCGGCCTTGAGGTCCCTCCGCTCCCGGAGGCGGGGGAAGTACCCGTAGACCATGTCGAGCCCGCCCACGATCGCCCCCCAGTCGCCCCGGGTGTGGGCGCCCGCGATCAGGTTCTCCTCCGTGGTGAGGTGCTCGAAGATCCGCCGCCCCTCCAGGACCTGGACGATCCCCCGCCGGACGATGGCGTGAGCCGGGAGCGTGTCGATCCGCTCCCCGGCGAACTCGATGGCGCCGCCGGTCACGGCGCCGCGCTCCGGGCGGAGGAGGCCGGAGACGGCCTTCAGGGTGGTGCTCTTCCCCGCCCCGTTGGCCCCGAGGAGGGCGATGATCCCCCCCTCGGGGACCTGGAGCGAGACCCCCTTCAGGACCAGGATGACCTGGTCGTAGATGACCTCGACGTTGTTGAGCGCCAGCACAGGCATGACCCCGTGGGACCCAGCCCTTGATCCTTTCGGGAGAACTACCCGGTCCTCTCCACAACTCTCGGCCCCGCGCTCGGCTCGGTCCACGTCCGGGCGGGGGGAGAAATGAGGGGGGTGGCAGCCCCCCTCATGATTTCTTGAGGGCCTCCTGGAGGATGTCGGGGTAGGCCTTGAACCAGTCGGTCACCCGGGTCCACTTCCCCCCCTTGACCTGCCAGACCTGGACCCAGCCCCCGCCCTCGTGGTCGTTGGGGGTGATCTCCAGGGGCGGGACGAGGCCCCCCAGGGTGACGCCCTTGATCATCTCGAAGCCCTGCTTGACGTGCTCGCCCTTGATCTGGGGCCCGAACTTCTTGATGGCGTTCCGGATCGCCTCCACGTGGACCGCGGCCCACAGGACCCCGCGGTTGTAGTAGACGCTGTGCGCCATCTCCTTGGGCGGGGCCTGGCCCTCGTCCCTGTACATCTTGACGATCTCCTGGATCACCGGGAAGTCCTGGCCGACCCCGGCGTACTGGAGCCCGAGGTAGCCCTCGGCCGTGGCCCAGCCGGCGGCCTCGACGTCCGACTCGGCGGCCCCCCACACGAAGCTGACCACCCGGTCCAGGGGGTAGCCGACCCGCTTGAGCTCCTTGATGGAGACCGAGGGCGAGCGGCCGAACAGGTGCGTGATCACCCAGTCCGGCCGGAAGCGGCCGCCGATGTCCAGGACCTGGGCGCTCATCTCGATCCCGGGCGGCGGCACGGCGAAGGTCCTCAGCTCGAACCCCTCCCGCCTGGCGAGGGTTTCCAGGATCGGGAGGGGCTCCCGGCCCGCGGGGTTGTCGTAGAACAGGAAGGCGACCTTGCCCACCTTCTTCCCCTGCTTCTTGGACTCGTCGAGGAGGAACTTCACCGCCGCGGTGGCCTGGGACCAGTAGCTCGCGGCCACGGGGAAGACGTAGGGGTACTTGGTCCCGTCGGTGGCGTCCGCCCGCCCGAACCCGGGGGCGGTCCCGGGGATCCGGTCCTCGGTGAGCTTCGGGGTCAGGGCGTAGGTCTGGGGGGTCCCGTAGAGCATGAGGGAGACGATCCCCTCCTGCTTCATCTTCTCGTAGGACTCCACCGCGAGGGGGACCTGGTATTTGATGTCGATCTCGATGACCCGGACCCTGTGCCCGTCCACGCCGCCCTTCTTGTTGACCAGCTTCACGTAGTCGTGGGCCCCGGGGCAGAGGAAGGGGCCGATGGTGTTGGTGGGACCGACCCGATCGCACTGGAGCCCGACCGCGATCTCGTGGCCGGCCCAGACCGGCGACGCGGCCGCGGCCAGCGCCAGCACCGCCGCGAGGGTGAGGGCGAGACTTCGTGTCATGACGCGCCTCCTTTTCGGTGAGGGGTTAGTACGCGAAGGGCCAGACCCGGAAGTAGTCCTTGATGTTCCGCCAGAGCTTGTTGAGCCCCTCGGGCTCCACCACCAGGAAGAAGACGATGAGGGCGCCGAAGAGGATCAGCTGGACGTTGGTGATGAGGTTGAGGACGTCGGGGATGGTGAAGAAGAGGCCCCCGATCCCCTCGACGACGTACCGGAGCACGATGGGCAGGAGGGTGAGGAAGACGGCCCCGAAGATCGAGCCCAGGATGGAGCCGAGCCCCCCGATGATGATCATGGCCAGGAAGTCGATGGAGGTGACGATGGTGAACTGCTCGTAGTTGGCGATCCCCAGGTAGTAGGTGTAGAGGACCCCGGTGACCCCGGCGTAGAAGGAGGAGATGGCGAAGGCGAGGAGCTTGTAGCGGAAAATGTGGATCCCGATGATCTCGGCGGCCACGTCGTGGTCGCGGATGGCGATGAAGGCGCGCCCCGCCCGCGTCCGGAACAGGTTGAGGGCGGCGACGACGCCGAGGGCCGCGACGGTCATGATGAAGTAGTACATCTCCCGCTGGCTCTGGATGAGCAGGCCGCCCAGGGCGGGGCGCGGCACGTAGATGGAGGCCTGCACCCCCCCGCTGATCCACGTGACGTGGTTGATGGTCCACTCGATGACGAACTGGCCCGCCAGGGTGGCGATGGCGAGGTAGAGCCCCTTGATCCGGAGGGAGGGGGAACCGACGATCATCCCGACGAGGGCGGCCATGGCGCCGCCCGCGGGGAGGCAGACCCAGACCGGCAGCCCCGCGCGGGTGGCCAGGATGGCGGCCGTGTACGCCCCCACGGACATGAAGGCCCCGTGGCCCAGGGAGATCTGGCCGGTGTAGCCCGTGAGGATGTTGAGCCCGATGGCCCCCACCACGGCGATGGCGGCCAGGTTGGCGATGGAGAGGAGGTAGTCGCCGGCGAGCAGGGGGAAGACGCCGAAGGCGGCCGCCGCGATGGCCCCCACCGTCCACCGGGCCAGGGGCACCGGGTAGAGGGCCATGTCGGCCGCGTAGCTGGTCTTGAGGACGCCGCACTCCCGGTGGATCACGGCTCAGACCCGCTCGATGATCTCCTTCCCGAAGATCCCGTAGGGCCGGACCATCAGGGCCAGGATCATGAGGAGGTAGGGGACGAAGTCCTTGGTCCCGCCCCCCACATAGGGGTCGATGTAGCCGGCCGCCACGCCCTCCACCACCCCGACGATCAGCCCGCCCACGACGGCCCCGGGGATCGAGTCCAGGCCGCCGAGGATCACCACGGGGAAGACCTTGAGCCCCACCAGGGCCAGGTGGACGTCCACCCCCAGGAGGTTCCCCCAGATGATCCCCCCCAGGGCCGACACGATCCCGGCCATGGCCCAGGCCAGGGCGAAGTACCGCTCCACGTTGATCCCCATGGCCATGGCGACCTGCTGGCTGTCGGCCACCGCCCGCATGGCGATCCCCATCCGGCTCCGGAGAAAGATGTACCCGAACACGGCCAGGAATGCCAGGCTCACCCCGGCGGCCACGAGCTGGATGGGGGAGACGAGGACGACGACATCGAGGACGTTCACGAGGAAGGGGGCCTCGGGGATCGGGAGGGGGAGGTTCTTGGTCTCGGCGCCCCAGACCAGGGGGCCCGTCCCCTTGAGGATCGCGGCGAGGCCGATGGTCGCCATGATCACCGCGATGACCGGGCGGCCGATCAGGGGCCGGAGCATGACGCGCTCGATCCCGAAGCCGAGGAGCATCATGGCCAGGACGGCGATCGCCACGGTCGCCGCCAGGGGGACCCGGTAGAGCTGGATGAGGGCGGCGACGAAGAAGCCGGCGATCATCACCAGCTCCCCCTGGGCGAAGTTGATGGCGTCGGTGGCCTTGTAGATCAGGACGAACCCGAGGGCGATCAGGGAGTAGAGGGTCCCCACCAGGAGGCCGTTGACGACCAGGAGGGCGAAGAAGTCCACGGCCCCCTCAGGCCGCCGCCACCAGCGCCCCCTCCACCTCCTGGATGCGGACCGCGGAGTGGATGGTCGCCTGCCGGCCGTCCTCGTAGGTGATGGTGGTGGCGACAGGAACCGAGGCCTGGTCCGAGTAGAGGGCCTCCACCAGGTCGGCGTACTTCTCGGCGATGAACCGCCGCCGGACCTTCCGGGTCCGGGTGATCTCGGCGTCGTCCGGGTCCAGCTCCTTGTGGAGGATGAAGAACTTCCTGATGCGGGTCGGCCCGGGGAGGCCCGCGTTGATCCGCCGCACCTCCTCGCCGACGAGGGCGTAGACCTCGGGCTTATGGGAGAGGTCCATGTAGCTCGTGTAGGCCAGGTTCCGCTTCTCGGCCCAGTTCCCCATCGTCCCCAGGTCGATGTTGATCATGGCGGCGACGTAGGGGCGCCCGTGGCCGACGGCCACCGCCTCCCGGATGTAGGGGCTGAACTTCAGCTTGTTCTCGATGAACTGGGGGGCAAAGGGGGTCCCGTCGGCCAGGCTCCCCAGGTCCTTGGCCCGGTCGATGACCACCAGGTGGCCGTCGGGGTCGAAGAAGCCGGCGTCCCCGGTGCGGAACCAGCCGTCCTCGAGGACCTCGCGCGTGGCCTCCTCGTTCTTGTAGTACCCCTGGAAGACGCCCGGGCCCCGGATGAGGATCTCCCCCCGCTCGGAGATCCGCACCTCCACGCCGGGGGCCGGCCTCCCCACGCTCTCGGGCTTGACCTCGCCGTCGGGCTGGACGACGCACGCCGCCGAGGTCTCGGTGAGGCCGTAGATCTGCTTGAGGTTGAGCCCGATGCCCCGGAAGAACTGGAAGATCTCCGGCCCGAGGGCGGCCCCGCCGGTGTAGGCGTAACGCACCCGCCCCAGCCCGAGCTGGTCGCGGATGGGGCCGTAGGCGACCACCTCGCCGAGGGCGTAGAGGAGCCGGAGGCCCAGGGGGGCCCGCTGCCCGGCGGCGCGGCGGGCGAGGATGCGGGCGGCCACGGCCATGGCGCCGCGGTAGAGGGCCCGCTTCACCCGATCCGAGTCCTCGATCTTCACCTGGACGGTCGTCAGCATCGCCTCCCAGATGCGGGGCGGGGCGAGGAGCACGGTGGGCCCCAGCTCACGCAGGTCCCGCTGGACCGTCTCGGGGGCCTCGGGACAGTTGATGGTGTAGCCCACCAGGAGCTGGCCCACCAGGGAGTAGATGACCTCCCCGATCCAGGCCATGGGGAGGTAGGCGAGCAGCTCGTCCGTGTCCCGGTAGCGCTCCACCGCCAGGAAGGCGTCCAGGTTGGCGATGAGGTTCCGGTGGGAGAGCATGACCCCCTTGGGGTGCCCGGTGGTCCCCGAGGTGTAGCAGATCAGGGCCGTGTCCCCCGCCGACCCCCTGGCCACCCCCCTGGCCACCTCCGCCTCGACGTACCCCGGCCGGGCCCGGCCGAACTCGCGCCCGAGCGCTTCGACCCGCTCGAAGGCGAGCAGGCTCGGGTCCCGGTCCCCCCCGAGCCCGCGGGCGTCGTCGAAGACGATCTGGCGGAGATGGGGGAGCTCCCCCTGGAGGCCCCGGATCTTGTCCACCTGCTCCTGGTCCTCGGCGACCACGACCTTGACCTCGGCGTGGTCGAGGACGTACTGGAGCTCGCGGGCGATGGAGTCCTGGAAGAGCGGGACCGGGATCCCGCCGAGGGCCTGGGCGGCCAGCTGGGCCCAGTAGAGCCGGGGCCGGTTGTCGCCGATCACCGAGAGCGCGTCCCCGCGCCGGAACCCCAGGGTGGCCAGCCCGAGGGCGAAGGCGCGGACGTGCTCCGCCGCGTCGGCCCAGGTGTAGGGACGCCAGATGCCCCGGTCCTTCTCGCGGATGGCCACCTTCCGCGCGCCGTAGCGCGCGGCCTGGTGGAGGAGGAGCTTGGGCAGGGTGTCGGGCTCGGCCGCGCTCATGCCCGCCGCTTCCCGGCCCCGAGGTAGGCCTCGATCACCGCCGGATCGGACCGGACCTCCCCGGGGCTCCCCTCGGCGATCTTCCTCCCCTGGTCGAGGACGGCCACCCGATCGGAGATGTCCATGACCACGCCCATGTCGTGCTCGATGAGGACCACCGTGACCCCCCACTCCTCGCTGACGTCCAGGACGAAGCGGGCCATGTCCTCCTTCTCCTCCTGATTCATCCCCGTCATGGGCTCGTCGAGGAGGAGGAGCCGGGGCTCCAGGGCCAGGGCCCGCCCCAGCTCCACCCGCTTCTGGAGGCCGTAGGGGAGGGCCCCGACCACGCGCTTTCGGATATCCTGGATCTTGAGGAAGTCGATGATCTCCTCTACCCGCTCCCGGTGGCGGACCTCCTCGCGCTGGGCCAGGCCCCAGTAGGCGATGGAGGGGAAGATCCCGGAGCGCATGCGGACGTGGCGGCCCAGCATGAGGTTGTCGAGGACCGTCATCCCCTTGAAGAGGGCGATGTTCTGGAAGGTCCGCGCGACCCCGAGGCGAGCGACGCGGTGGGGAGGGAAGTGGGTGATGTCAAGCCCGCCCAGGGTGATCCGGCCGCGGTGGGGGTGGTAGACCCCGCTGATCCCATTCAGGAGGGTCGTCTTGCCGGCCCCGTTGGGCCCGATGACCGCGAGGAGCTCCCGCTCGCGAACCTCGAGGGAGACCCCATCGAGGGCCCGGACCCCGCCGAAATCCTTGACGACGTCCTCGATCCAAAGGAGCGCCATGCCCGAGGCCCAGGTTCCGCTCAGGGGGTGCCCGGGGGGCCGGAGCCCCCCGGACCGGCTTCACCGCACGCTCACTTCTTCGGGAACGATCCCTGGAAGATGGCCAGCATGGGCCCCGTGGGGGTCGCGAAGGTCGCCACGCCCTCGGAGACGCGGATCCCGTACTCGAAATCGCCGATCTTCTCCCACCACATCTTCACCAGATCCGGCGCCTTCAGGCCCATCTGCTGCATGCGGAACCCCTGGGTCACCGCGAGTGTGGCCGGGACGATGGCCGAGTCCAGCACGCTCACCACCCTGACGGTGTTCGTGACCCTGGCGGGGATGTGCACGGTGTCGTAGGTGGCCGGGGAGTTCAGGGTGAAGTACTCCCCCGCCTTGGCCTCGAGGGCGTAGGAGAACCGGAACTCCTCGAGTGTCACCGAGTGGTTGTTCGGGTTCGTGACATTGAAGACGAAGGCCAGGACCAGCGGGACCCGGGCCGGGCGATCGGCCCAGGGGAAGTAGCTGGCCACCTCGACCCGCTCCAGCTTGACCTCGGGCTTGACCGTGGCCATGCCCATCCCCGCCGGCATGGCCGCGCACCCGCTCAGGGCGACC
>JACPHL010000241.1 GCA_016188625.1 Candidatus Rokuibacteriota bacterium
GCCAGGCCCAGCCGACCATCGGCGTCACCCAGGTGACCGAGCCCATCGCCATCGTCACCAGCACCATCGAGTACCGGGACACCGGGGTGATCCTGACCGTGACCCCGCGGATCAGCGAGAAGCGCCTGGTCGCCATGGACATCAAGCAGGAGGTCTCGGACGCCATCCCCAACCTGCTCGGGGGAACCCAGTCCCCGATCATCACCAAGCGGGTGGCCGAGACCTCGGTGGTGGTCGCCGACAGCCAGACCCTGGTCCTGGGCGGGCTGCTGGAGGAGCGGCGCACCCGCGACCGGGAGGGGATCCCCGGCCTGTCGCGGATCCCGGTCCTGGGCTACCTCTTTGGGCAGACCACGGATACGGTGAAGAAGACCGAGCTGCTGATCCTCATCACGCCGCGGGTGGTGGGTGACCCGGCCGAGGCCAGGGCCCTCTACGAGGAGGTCCGCCGGCGGAGCCGGGAGCTGGAGAAGGCCATCCAGCAGGCGCCGAGCATGGTGCCCCCCGCCCCGCTCCCGGCCCCGCCGCCTTCGGAGAACCCGGCGCCGAATCCGGGACAGGGGTCGAATTCCCTCCGGGAGTGGCGGTAGGGCGCAAGGAGCGAGCCATGACGCGGAGCACCCTCGGCTGGAGCCCCATCCTGCTCCTGGCGGCCGGCTGCGGCCTGGGGGGAGGCTCGAGCCCCAACCCTCAGTCGAGCGCCTTCGTCTTCATCACCGTGGACAAGTTCGACCCGTCCTCGGTCAGCTCCAACGTTGCCCAGAAGAACACCGACGACACTACCGCGGTCACCCTCCGCAGCAACCTTCGAAGCCCCGGCCTGACCACGCCGTCCACCCTGGACGACGTCGTGATCACCAGCTACTCGGTGGGCTTCTCTGGGCCGGGGCCGGTCCCCGCCCCGTTCACCCGGGCGATCATCATCCGGGTGCCGGCGGGAACGGTCGCCAACGGCACGGTCTCGGACAACGTCTCGGAGGCGGTCACCCTCGTCGTGGTCCAGGCCACCGATAAGCGGACGGCGCCCTTGAACACGATCACCCAGACCTTCCAGGCGACCGCCACCATCACCTTCAGGGGGACCGACGGGCGGGGGAGCAGGGTGGAGGCCTCGGGGGGCCTCGTGGTCGTCTTCACGCCGAGCTGACCGGCTCCGGCGCTCCCGCGCCGACCGAAACAGAAACGGCGAAGGACCCTGTGGTCCTCCGCCGTCCGAGCCTCGCGCCCGAGCCCGGCTAACGCCCTTTCTGCGCCTGGGACTGGGCCTGGCGGATCCGCCGCTCGCGCTCCTTCTTCTTCCGCCAGCGGCGGCGCATCTTCATCTTGTGGCTCGGCCTCCCGAACTTCCCCATGGGGGGGACGGCCTACCAGCGCAGGAGCGAGGCCCCCCAGGCGAACCCGGTCCCGAAGGCGGCCATCAGGATGAGGTCGCCCTCGTGGATCCGCCCCTCGGCCAGGGCCTCGTGGAGACAGATGGGGACCGACGCCGCGGAGGTGTTGCCGTACTTGTGGAGGTTGGTGAAGGTCTTCGCGGGGGGGATCTTGAGGTGCTCGGCGACGGAATCGATGATCCGCAGGTTGGCCTGGTGGAAGAGGAGGAGGTCGATGTCGGCCGCCGTGAGGCGGTTGGCCTCGAGGGTCTCCCGGATGACCTCCTTGAAGCGCTTGACCGCCTGGACGAAGACGCTCCGCCCGTGCATCCGGGGTCGGCAGCGGTCGTCGTCGATCTTCTTCTTGGAGATGGGCGGGAAGGTGGAGGTCCCGAAGATCTCGCCGTAGAGCTTGTCCAGGATGGTGCCGTCGGTGTGGAGGTGGTGGGAGATGATCCCGCTCCGGGAGGCCGCGTCCACCGCCTCCAGGACCACCGCGCCCGCCCCGTCGGCGAAGAGGACCGACATGTCCCGGCCGCGGTCCGAGTACTCGAAGACCGGGGAGAGCATCTCGGCCCCGACCACCAGGACCCGGTCGTACATCCCCATCCGGATGAAGGCGTCCCCGCAGGCCAGGGCGTAGATGAACCCCGCGCACCCCTGCTGGAGGTTGAGGATCGGGGTCGAGGTGAGCCCGAACTTGGTCCCCAGCACGCTGCCGGTGTGGGGAAAGGCGTAGTCGGGGAAGGTGGTGGAGTCCACGATGAAGTCGATCTCGCCGATGGCGAGACCGGCGCTCTTCAGCGCGGCCTGGGAGGCCTCATGGGCCAGGTCGGCCACCGACATGGTGGAGTCGATCTTGCCGTCCAGGCCGTGGTCGTAGAGGTCGCGGATGAAGGCCTCCTTGTCGGGCGCCTCGGCGAGCCGGAGGAGCATCCGGTAGGTGTCCGGGGAGACCCGCCGCTCCTTGATCCCCGTCCGCTGCATGATCCACTCGTCGGAGGTGTTCATGCAGCGGGCCAGGAGGTGGTTGTCCACCACGCACTCCGGCACGGCCATCCCGGTCCCGATGATCTTGGCCTTGCGCATGGACCCCTCGAAGCAGTGCGGCTACGTTACTACCCGGGCCGGGGCGCTGTCAAGCATCTCGGGCTATCTTCCCTGAAACCTGGGAGCCCGGTTCTCGAAGAAGGCGGCCAGCCCCTCCCGGTGATCCTCGGAGGCGATCATCCACCCCTGCGCCAGGGACGCCAGTTCCTTGGCCCTGGCGAGCCCGAGCTCTTCCCGCATCTGGAGGTCGAGGGCGTTCCTCGCCTCCGGCCGGTTGAGGGTGAGGGTGGCGATCCCCTCGCCCGACGCGATCAGGATGGTCCGGGCCGCCACGGCGTTCCACTGTGGCCCAGCGCCGGCCCGGAGGCAACGCCGGCCGAGACGCTGGGGGCGGATGTGATACACTCTCGCCCGGAGGCGTGAGTGACGTTCACCGAGGGGCTCCGTCAGGCCGGCGCCGCCATCTGGGCCAGGACCCGCGAGCACCCCTTCGTGCGCGGGATCGGCGACGGCACCCTCCCCGAGGAGCGCTTCAGGTTCTACATCCGCCAGGACTACCTCTTCCTCATCGAGTACGCCCGCGTACTCGCCCTGGCCGTGGCAAGGGGGACGGACCTCGCCGTCATGGGGCGGCTCGCCGAGCTCCTCCACGCCACCCTCACCACCGAGATGGCCCTCCACCGAAGCTACTGCGCCGAGTTCGGGATCACGGCCGAGGCCCTGGAGGCGACCACGCCGGCCCCGACCACCTACGCCTACACCCGGCATCTTCTCGCCGTGGCCTGGGGCGGCGACCTCGGCGAGATCGCGGCGAGCCTGTTCCCCTGCCAGTGGGGGTACTGGGAGATCGCCCGGGCCCTGGCCGCCGCGGGCGAGCCCGTGCGCGCCCCCCTCTACGCCCGCTGGATCCAGACCTACACCTCCCCCGAGTACGGGGAGCTCGCCGCCTGGCTGCGCGAGCTCCTCGAGCGGCTCGGGGGGGCGGCCTCGCCGGACGCCCGGGAGCGGATGCGCGGCCACTTCCTCACCTCCTCCCGCTTCGAGCTCGCCTTCTGGGAGATGAGCTGGCGGATGGAGGGCTGGCCCGTCTAGGAAGAGAGGATGGCCCGCCGCCCGAGAGGGGTCGCCATCCGGCCGATGCGGGCCGCCGACGTCCCCGCGGTCGCCCGGATCGAGCGGGCCGTCTTCGGCCGCGAGGCCTGGCCGACGATCGCCTTCACCCGGCTCGTGCGCGACTTCCGACGGGCGGGCCCGGCGCGGGGCCGGCTCTGGGTGGCGACCGGCGGCGGCGCGGTCGTGGGGTACCTCGGGTTCGAGCTCTCCGCGCTCGGGGGCGAGGCCGACATCATCAACCTCGCCGTGGCCGAGGGCGCCCGCCGGCGCGGGATCGGCCGACGGCTCCTCCGGACGGCCGAGGCCTACTGCGCCCGCCGGGGGGTCCCGCTCCTCTGGCTCCGCGCGCGAGCGTCCAACCGAAGGGCGCGGCGCTTCTACCAGCGCACCGGCTTCCGGGTCGTCGGGCGCTTCCGCGACTACTACGAGGAGCCGGACGAGGGCGCCGTCCTCATGGCGTGGGGGCGCTACTGGAGGGCGCGACCATGACGAGCCTCGCGACCCTGTTCGGCCGGCCGAAGGCCCTGATCGGGATGGTGCATCTCCTCCCCCTCCCCGGCAGCCCCCGCTGGGGCGGGCGCCTGGAGGCGGTCATCGAGCGGGCCCTGGCCGACGCCCGGGCCCTCGAGGCGGGCGGGATGCAGGGGTGCCTGGTGGAGAACTACGGGGACGCCCCGTTCGCGCGCGGGGCCGTGGACCCGGCCACGGTGGCGGCGATGACCGCGGTCGTCGCCGAGCTCCGCCGGGCCCTGCGGATCCCCCTCGGGGTCAAC
>JACPHL010000242.1 GCA_016188625.1 Candidatus Rokuibacteriota bacterium
CAGCGCCTCGATGGTGTCGGCCTCGGCCTTGGTCACCTCCCGGATCCGGTACTCCTCCCGGAGCAGCGGCACGACATTCTGGTCGAAGATCTGGAACGCGGCGCGCTGGGGCTGATTCAGGATCTCCCGCCCGTACCTGGCGTAGGTGTAGTTGCGGAAGTCCGCCCCTTCGTCCACGAACCGCTCTCCACGGCGATTGACGATGATCCCCAGCGGGTAGGAGTGCTTCTGGAAGAGGTCGCCCACGCGGCGATCGCCGAAGGGCGGGGCATTGAGGTCCCAGGCCACGGCGTGGCACCCCGACCAGTGCCCGTAGGGCTGGGCGCCGATCTCCAGGGCCATGCGGATCCCGTCGCCGGTGTTGTGACGCGTGCCCCGCACCCGCGCCAGCTCCCAGTCGGGCCCCAGATAGCGGGCGCGCCACTCCGGGTTGGCCTCGAAGCCCCCTGAGGCCAGCACCACGGCGCGGGCATCGATCTCGGCGAAGCCGCCGGGCCCCCGACAGACCAGCCCTCGGATCGCGCCCGCCGCATCCACGAGGAGCCGCACAGCCTTGGTCTGGTAGCGGACCTCGACGCCGACCTGAGCCGCCCGGTCGTAGAGGGCCTGGATCAGCCCCGGCCCGCCGCCCACCGCCTCCACGCTCAGCCCGCCCCAGAACCGGTGGGTGTCGCCCACCCGGTAGGACTGGCGTCCCAGCATCAGGATCCAGCGGACGCCCTGTCGCCGCATCCACGCCACCGTGGGGCGCGAGCCGCTCACCAGCACGTCGGCCAGATCCGGGTCGGCCAGGTACTCCGTGAGACGCATCAGGTCGTCGTAGAAGTTCTCCTCGGTGTACGGGGGAAGTTCGATCGCGGCCGCCTCCTCAGGGCTGAGGTCGGCAAGCACGTCCTTCCGGAGATCCTCGATCCCATGGTGGGCGAAGCGGAACCCTCCCGCGGTGAAGAACGAGTTGCCGCCCCGCTGGGCCTCCGGGGCCTTCTCCACCAGCAGGACACGGGCCCCGGCCTCGCGCGAGGCCAGCGCGGCGCAGAGGGCCGCGTTCCCCCCGCCGACCACCACCACGTCGAAGTGTTCCGACTCTCGCATCGGCCCTCCCGGAGTGACGGACCGGCGCCCATTATAGACGGCCCCCGGGGCCGTCACAAGCGACCGGCCCGGCGGCGACGTCGTCGTAACACCGGCGGAGCGGCTCCGTTCGCGTGGGGCTCGACGCTACCCCTCAAGGAAGAGAATCAAACAGCGACCCGGACGATGGCGGTAGACCGGAAGAGGATCAGGACGGCAACGACTCGGGCCGCCCGCGGGGCTCCGTGACCGCGGGGGTGACCGCGCGGAGGAACAGCGCGGGGGGTCAGGTTGACGCCAGGCCGGCTGCTTCGGGGAAAAAGGCTTCTGTGTAGCTCAGTCGGCCCTCTTCAGAACTTGCGCGACCACTCCCGGGGCCAGCGCTCGACCACGACCTTCTTCTGCGTGAAGAACTCCACCGCGTCCAGCCCCTGGCCGTGCAGGTCGCCGAAGAAGCTCTCCTTCCAGCCGCTGAACGGGAAGAAGGCCATGGGGGCCGCGATGCCGACGTTGATGCCCACGTTGCCCACCTCGGCCTCGTAGCGGAACCGGCGGGCCGCCGCCCCGCTGCTGGTGAAGACGCAGGCCATGTTCCCGTAGCGCGCGCTGTTCACGAGCTCGATCGCCTGGTCGATCGTGTCCACGTGCATGAGCCCCAGCACGGGGCCGAAGATCTCCGTCCGCGCGACCTCGCTGTCCGGCGCCAGGCCGTGCAGGAGGGTGGGACGGACGAAGTACCCCTGTTCACAGCCCTTGATGCGGGCGCCGCGCCCGTCCACCAGGATTTCGGCCCCCTCCCGCGCCCCCTGGGCGATCAGCCGCTCCACGCGGCCCTTGCTCTCGGCGCTGATCACCGGGCCCATCTGCACGCCGGGCTCCAGCCCGTAGCCCACCACGCGCGTCGCGGCCACCTCGGCCATCGCCTCGGTGAACGGCTTCTTCGCCCCGCCGACCGTGACGGCGAGGGAGGCCGCGAGGCAGCGCTGCCCCGCGCACCCGAAGGCGCTGTCCGCGGAGATCCGCGTCGCCGTCTCGAGGTCCGCGTCCGGGAGGACGATGATCGGGTTCTTCGCGCCGCCGCCGCACTGGGCGCGCTTGCCGTTGCCGGCGGCCCGCGCGTAGACATACTTGGCCACCGCCGTGGACCCGACGAAGCTGATGGCCTGAATGGCCGGGTGGTCCAGGATCGCCTCGGCCGTGTCCTTGGCCCCGTTGACGAGGTTCACCACGCCGGGCGGGAGCTTCAGCTCGTCCAGGAGCCGGAACACCTTCTGCATCGTGAGCGGCACCCGCTCCGACGGCTTGACGATGTAGGTGTTCCCGCAGGCGAGGGCGTACGGCATGAACCAGAACGGGATCATGCCGGGGAAGTTGAACGGCGCGATCACCGCCGCCACCCCGACAGGCTGCCGGATCATGAACTCGTCGATCCCGGCGGCGATGTCCTCCGAGTTGTACCCCTGCATGAGGGTCGGGATCCCGCAGGCGACCTCCACGTTCTCGATCGACCGCCGCACCTCCCCGCGCGCCTCGTCCAGGGTCTTGCCGCTCTCCTGGGTGATCGTGCGGGAGAGGTCTTCGAAGTGCTCTTCCAGGAGGACCTTCAGCTTGAAGAGGTACTGGATCCGCTCGGTAGGCGGCGTCCGCCGCCAGCCGGGCAAGGCCGCGGCGGCCGCCTGTGCCGCCTGGTCTACCTCGGTCGGCGGCGAGAGGGGCACCCGGCCGAGCGGCTCGACCGTGGCGGGATTGACGACGGTGAGGTATTCGGCGGCGCCAGACTGCCGCCAGGCGCCGTCGATGTAGTTGAGCAACCTGCCGTTCGCGTCCATCTCCACATCCTCCACCGAGTCCGTCGTTGAGACCCCGTGCGCGACAGGCGCTCGGCCGGGTCACGGGGCCTGAGCGGCCTCCTTCGCCCTGGGGGCGCCCCTCCGGAGTACGGGCCTGGCGGCGGGCGTGGGCCTCGGCCTACGCCGCCTGGCGCGCCGACGGGCGCGCCCTTTTGCCGGCGCCGGGGCGGGGGCCTTCCGACGGCGCCGTCTCCCCGGTCGCCGCCCCGGCCGGGCCCGCAGCGTCACCGTGATGGCCTTGCCCTCGCGGCTGAGCCGGGTGGTCACGCCGGCCTCCCGGGCCGCCTCCCGCAGCAGCGCCCTGACCTGGGCGAGCCGCTCCCCCCTTCGCAGGGCCACCTGCCCCAGCTTCGTCTTCGCCCGCTTCAGCCGGGTGATGAACTGACGATAGGGGCGGAGGAGCCGGGCCTTCTCGCGATCCGTCCCGAGGGATTTCCGGGGCACTAACCTGAAGATCGGCATGCAGTCCTCCTCGAGCCTTGAGCTACACGGTGCGCAGCAAATCCTGCCGGGAGCCTGGTGACATTCGCATCATAGGCCCGGCCGCAAACGCTGTCAAATCCGAGACGCGGTCGAGTGTCGGAGGGCCGGCACCTCGGGCCCCGCCGCGCCTCGGGGAGCCCCCGAAGCCGGAGTCCCCGACCCCGGAGTAAGCAGTGGCCAGGAGTCTACCTCCAGCTGGTCCGCTCCGAGCGCCGGCTTCGCCGGCGCAACTTTTGGGGGGAGGCCAGGCAAGGCCCGAAGCGTTCGCCGAAGGGCGAACGCCCCGGCTTTGCCGGGAGGGCCGTCGAACGGGGTCCCCGCCGGGCCGGAGGCCCGGTGGGGTGTTCGGTTGGGGGGCGGAGCCCCCCTCCGAGTTTCAGCGAACGCAGGCCGAGCGGAGCGGCGGGAACCACCGGAGCAGGGGCGACCCCTCGAGCACGACGGTCTCCTCGCGCATCGCGCCGGTGGAGATGAGGGAGATCTCCCGTCCGA
>JACPHL010000021.1 GCA_016188625.1 Candidatus Rokuibacteriota bacterium
AGCTACGTCGCCGTCGTCGATGCGGAGGGGAACGCCTTCTCGGCGACCCCGAGCGACTTCTCCTCCGACACCCCGGTCATCCCCGGCACCGGGCTCGCCGTCTCCTCGCGCGGCTCCCAGGGCTGGCTCGACCCGGCCCACCCGAGCGTCGTGGCGCCCGGCAAGCGCCCCCGGCTCACCCCGAACCCCGCGATGGCCTTCCGGGACGGCCGCCTCTTCCTGGCGTTCGGGACGCCGGGCGGGGACGTCCAGTGCCAGGCCATGCTCCAGGTCTTCCTCAACCTCGTCGTCTTCGGGATGGCGCCCCAGGAGGCGGTCGAGGCCCCGCGGGTCGCCACGGTGAGCTTCCCGGACTCCTTCTGGCCCCACCGCTACTTCCCGGGGCGGCTCAACGCCGAGGCCCGGATCGGCGCCCAGACGCTGGCGGAGCTGGCGCGGCTCGGGCACCGGGTCGAGCGCTGGCCGGAGTGGGAGTGGCGGGCGGGCGCGGTCTGCCTCGTGATGGTGGATCAGGCCGGGGTCCGCCATGGCGCCGCCGACCCCCGTCGGGCGAGCTACGCGATCGGCTGGTAGGGCAGCCCCGAGCAGGACTGAAGGGTGACGGCGCCCCGAGGGAGGCGTCGGCCCCGAGCGGAGCGTTAAGCGGAACGGCGCGGGGCCCCGCCATGAGCGAGCCGGGTGGGGAAGCCGGCTCGCGGGCGGAACACGACCAGGAGGGGCCCCGCCCGGCGAGCCACTGACGGGTGCGCCGCGGAGCGTGTGGAGCGAGGGACCGGCGCCTCCCGCGGGGGGCGTTAGCCCCCCTCCGAGTTGATTAGAGGACGCCGGCCTGGCGTGCCCGCTCGACGATCCCCCGGGCCCGCGCCAGGTGGGGCGTGTCCACCATCTGCCCCTTGTAGGCGAAGGCCCCCGCCCCCTTCTGCCGGTGCTCCTCGAAGGCGGCGATCAGGGCCTCGGCCTCCTTGGCCTCCTCCGGGGAGGGCGTGAAGGTCTCGTTGATCACCGGGATCTGGCTCGGGTGGATCGAGAGCTTCCCGGTGAACCCCATCGCCACCGCCTCCTCACACTCCCGGCGGAGCCCCTCGAGGTTGGGGATGTCGGTGAAGACCGTGTCGATCGCCTCCACGCCGGCGGCGGCCGCAGCCACGGCCGTCATCACGCGGGCGTAGCGGGGGATCTCGAGGTAGCGCCCCTCCGCGTCCCGGGTCCTGGGGAGCCCCATGGCGGCGGAGAGGTCCTCGACCCCCCAGGTCAGGGCGGCGATGCGGGGGCTCGCCCGGGCGACCTCGTCGATGTTGAGGAGCCCCTCGGGGGTCTCGGTGGCGATCAGGAGGAGCCGGGTGGCGCCGAAGGGAAGCCCGTGCTGATCCTCGAGCCGGTCGAGGATCTCGACGACCGCCCGGATGTCGGTGGCCAGCGGGTTGATCCGGACCCAGCGCTCCCGGGCGCCGAAGTCCAGAGTTTCGAGCCAGCGGAGGACCGCGGCCCGCGCCTCGGCCTTCCGCTCGAGGGCCACGGCGTCCTCCAGGTCGAGGATCAGCCCGTCGGCGGGAAGGGTGAGGGCCTTGGCGATCATCCGCTCGTTGCCGCCCGGGACGAAGTGGACGGAGCGCCGCAGGCGGATCACGGGATCAGTTACCCGAAGAGTGTTCGCACATATTGATCAAGGGGCCACGGCCAGCCCCCTCTTACCGGTAGGCCTCCCGCCGATGTCTGACGCGCATCACTCTGACGGCCCTTGCTTTCTCGTCCAGCTCGTAAATGACCCGGCAGTCTCCAACCCTGATGCGCCAGTCGTTTTCAGAACCGGCAATCTTGCGGCGCCCGACAGGCCTGGGATTCTCAGCCAAGGCTTTGATCTCACGGATGACCCGGTGAAACTCCTTTGCCGAAAGCCGCTTGAGATCTCGCTCCGCCCTCCGCTCAAGAAAGACCTCATACACCCGGGGCGTACTCCTTCAGAAGGTCCTCCAGACGTCTGAACTTGAGCGGCCTTTTGCGCATCGCCTTAAGTGCCTTAAGGTCGTGAACGTCCTCCAGACGCTCCAGCATCTCCTGGTACTCGTCAATCCTCAGGATAACCGCCGCCGGTTTTCCGTCCCGAAGGACGATCTCCGGTTTCTTCCGTCTCGGCTTCATACCCCTCCCTCCACAAGTTTCGTCATATCACCCTCTCTCGCCTCTGTCCTTTATCTATCTTCTCCCCTTTGTGGGGAGAGGGCAAGGTGAAGGGCCAAGGAGCGACTAGCGGGCGGCGCAAAACCCGACGGCGGGATGCCCCGCGCGCCCGCCGCCTCGCTCACGGCGACGCCGCGCCCTTCCGCCGCATCATCGCCGCCCGCCGGCAGCGCATCACGATCTCCCCCCGCTGGTTCTTCGCCCGGTGCTCGAAGACCACGATCCCCCACTGGGGGCGGGACTTGGATTCGCGCTTCTCCACCACCTCGGTCTCGGCGTAGATCGTGTCGCCGTGGAAGACCGGCTTCGGGAACTCGACCTTCTCGAACCCGAGGTTCCCCACGGTGGTCCCGAGCGTCGTGTCCCCCACCGAGAGGCCGACCGCGATCCCGAGGGTCAGGAGGCTGTTGACCAGGGGCCGGCCGAACTCGGCCTTGGAGGCCGCCTCGAAGTCGAGGTGGAGCGGCTGGGGGTTCATGGTGAGGCAGGTGAAGAAGACGTTGTCCGCCTCGATGATGGTGCGGCCGGGCTGGTGGTGGAAGACCTGGCCGACCTCGAGCTCCTCGAACAGCTTTCCCGCCATGGCTCCCCTCCGATCGGCAGGATGGCGCCTCGCGCTGCGGATTTAGCCTAGCCGTTCTGGCGGGCCAGGGCAAGCCCGGCGGGCGAGAACGCGCTGGGGCCGGCCGGACCCGAGCCTGAGGAAGGCCCGGGGATCCCCCGGGCCTTCGCTCTAGACCCGGCTCAACCGGCCTACTTGTGCTGAACGGGCCTGGGGGGCTTCAGCGAGAAGTTGTAGCCGTAGCTCCTCGGGCACTTCACGTCGGGGTTGACATCCTCGAACAGGCCCGCCGGGTTCTTCTTGAAGAGCCAGACGTGGAGGTCGTAGTGGTGCAGCTCGGCCGGCATCAGCGGCTCGTGCCCCTCCATCGGCCCGTGGAAGGGCTGGCCGAAGATCGTGGGCCGCTCCTTGACGCCCGTGGCGAGCGGCACGAACCACTCGACGCCGACGAGGACGAGCTTGTCGCCGACCGGCTCGTAGAGGAGGATGGTCGGGCGCATCGGATCCAGCTTGGGTGAGATGAGGTGCGTGTTGAGGAAGTGGACCCCCATCCCTCCCGTCGGGTACTCGATGCACC
>JACPHL010000022.1 GCA_016188625.1 Candidatus Rokuibacteriota bacterium
CGAGGTCGCCGAGGCGATCCTGCTGGCCGCGGACGTCGGGAAAGGGCGAAGGCAGAGGGCGATGCCGATGTAGGGTTCGAGTCCGACGCCGGATTCGAGCGCCGCAGCCGATGGGGTGCTCAGAAAATAGGCACACGGTCGGTGGCGCTCGAGCCCATAGCTTCATAACTTCTCGTCGTATAGAGCGTTTCTAAGCACCGCACGCAGGCTGCCCAGGCATGGGATTTGCTTCCATCGATGCGGGCTCTCTCCTTGATCTTGAGCCCTGCCCTATGACGGAGCTGCCGATCCATATCGTCGATGACGAGGAGTCCCAGCGCTGGGTCCTGAAGCGGGCCCTCGAGCGGGAGGGGTATCGGGTGACCGCCTCCGCCGAGTCCCGCCCCGCGCTCCGGGCCCTCGAAGGGGGGGCGCCGGCCCTCGTCCTCCTCGACGTGAAGCTCGGCCGGGAGGACGGGCTGGGGATCCTCTCCGAGATCCGCGCGGCGAACCCCGCCGCCCTCGTCGTCATGATGACCGCGTACGGGACCATGGACACGGCCATCGAGGCGATGAAGCGGGGGGCGTACGACTACCTGGTGAAGCCCCTCGACCTCGACGAGGTGAGCGCCCTCGTCCGCCGGGCCCTGGGGTCCCGGGGGCGCGAGATCCCGCGCCTCCACCCGTCCCCGGAGACCGAGGCGACCATCGTGGGGAAGAGCGCCAGGCTCCAGGAGATCTTCAAGGCGGTCGGCCGGGTGGCCGTCACCGACGCCACGGTGCTGATCGAGGGGGAGAGCGGGACCGGGAAGGAGCTGGTCGCCCGGGTGATCCACCGGCACAGCCCCCGCGCCTCCCGCCCCTTCGTCACGGTGGACTGCGCGTCGATCCCGGCCAACCTCCTGGAGTCCGAGCTGTTCGGGCACGAGCGGGGCGCCTTCACCAACGCCTTCACCCGGCGCCGGGGGCGGTTCGAGCTGGCCGAGGGCGGCACCGTCTTCCTCGACGAGGTCGGCGAGCTCCCCCTGGACCTCCAGGCCAAGCTCCTGCGGGTGGTCCAGGAGCGGACCGTCCACCGCCTGGGGGCGGTCGAGCCGATCGAGGTGGATGTCCGGATCATCGCGGCGACGAACCAGGACCTCCGCCGGGCGGTCGGGGAGGGGAGGTTCCGGGAGGACCTCTACTACCGCCTGAACGTCGTCTCGCTCGTGATCCCGCCGCTCCGGGAGCGGCGGGAGGACATCCCGCTGCTGGTGGAGCACTTCCTGGCCAAGCACCAGCCCCGGCTGGGCCGGAAGGAGCTCTCCCGCGAGGCCCTGGACTGCCTGGTGCGCTACGACTGGCCCGGCAACGTGCGGGAGCTGGACAACCTGGTCCAGCGGAGCCTGGTCACGGCGCCGGGGGCGGTCGTCCACCCCCCGGATCTCCCGCCGGAGCTGACGGGTCAGAGCTGGGACCGATCGGCCGATCCGGCGCTCGAGCGCGCCATCGAGGAGCGGCTCCGGGGCCTGGTCGCCGGCCTCAAGGGGGTCGGTCCCGGGGGGCTCTACGCGATGCTGCTCCCGCTCATGGAGCGCCCGCTGATCCGGCTGGCCCTGCGGGAGACCCGGGGGAACCAGGTCCAGGCCGCCAGGCTGCTGGGGATCCACCGGAACACGCTGAGGAAGCGCCTCCGGGCCCTCTCCACGCCCCCCCTCGCGGACAGGGCGCAGGACACGGCGCTCACGGGCCTGCCCTCGGACGGCAGACCCGGCTGAGCCGGTTGGTCCGCGAACCGCTCGTCACGTGCGCCCCTCGTCCTGTACCCGGGGGCGCAATGACCACAACCCCGGAGGTGTCACGATGGAAGACAAGCTGTGCGTGATCAAGCCGAGGAAGCGGATCGCCCTCGTCGCCCACGACAACAAGAAGCGCGACCTCCTGGAGTGGGCGGCCTTCAACCGGGACCTCCTGGCCCGCCACGAACTGTACGCCACGGGCACGACCGGCCGGCAACTGGCGGAGGAGCTTGACCTCGAGATCACGCGGCTCCACACCGGCCCGCTGGGCGGCGACCAGCAGATCGGCTCGAAGATCGCGACGGGCGAGATCGATTTCCTGATCTTCTTCTGGGACCCGCTCGAGCCGATGCCTCACGACCCGGACGTGAAGGCCCTCCTGCGGATCGCCGTGGTCTGGGACATCCCCGTCGCGTGCAACCGCGCCTCGGCGGACTTCATCATTTCCTCGCCCCTGATGTCCGCCGAATACCAGCGCCTTCTTCCCGATTATCGTGAGCAGATCGAGGGAGAGCGCGTCGCGGCTCCTCGCCTGCTCGGCCCTCCCGCCGCCGATCAGCCAGAGATTGACCTCTTGTAATTATTTGCAATAGAATGCTTTTTAGCTCTCACTCAGGGAGAGGGGCGTCGGGGTGCCCGCGGAGGCTGTCGTGGCGGTCGCGATGCGACAGGAGGGTCGGCCATGACCGAACGCGTTCGGACCCTCGTGGTCAGGCTGAAGGCCGGCCTGCAGGATCTCTATGGGCCTCGCCTGCGGGGCGACCAAAGCCGCAGCGAGCTTTTCGACGTCGTAGCTAGACTAGGTCAACCATAACTGGAACCTTTGACCTAAACAAAAACACCCGCCCGGGGTCGCAGGCCTCTCGGTGCTTTCGCACCAAGATGTTTCCCACTTCCAGCGGGCGGGGTGGAAGTACTCAAAGATTAGTCCACGGGCGGATATGTGTCAAGCCAAAATTTCAACATATTTTCCAATAGTTATAGGCTTGGAAGTTCCCACACCCCGATCCGTCACCTCCGTAATCGCCGGGGTCATCCCAAGGCTCCGGTGAATCCCCGCCTGAGATCCCCTTCAAATCAGGACACCGGCCTGCGGGGTCGGCGCTTGACGGGGGGGAGGAAGGTCGTCAGAATGAGGACCAGCGTGCGACGGCTCCTGGCCGGCTTGCTCCTGGGCGTCTGGCTCGGGGCCGCGGCCCCGGGCTCGGGGCAGGGCGTCCCGGCGCTGACCGTCTTCGCGGCGGCGGATCTCGCCTTTGCCCTCCGGGAGCTCGTCCCCCGGTTCGAGCAGGCCACCGGCGCCAAGGTCACCCTCGTCCTGGGCTCGACCGGGAACCTGGCCTGGCAGATCGAGCACGGCGGCCCGGCGGATGTCTTCTTCGCAGCCGACGAGCGCTTCGTCGATCAGCTCGTCGCCCGGGGGGTGCTGTTGCGGGAGACCCGCGCCCTCTATGCCCAGGGCCAGCTCGTCCTGGCCACGGCCAAGAGCTTCGGCCCGAAGCTCACCGACCTCCGCGGCCTCCTCGATCCCCGGGTCCGGCACGTGGCCATCGCCAACCCGGCCCACGCCCCGTACGGCCTGCGGGCCGAGGAGACCCTGAGGAGCGTCGGGGTCTGGGAGGCCGTCCGGCCGAAGCTGGTCTACGGCGAGAACATCCGCCACACCCTCCAGTTCATCCAGACCGGCGCGGCCGAGGCCGGGATCGTGGCTCGCTCGATTGCCGAGGTCCCGGAGATCGACTGGGTGCCGATCGACCCGAGCCTCCATCGCCCCCTGAACCAGGCGGTGGCGGTGGTCGCGCGGAGCCCCCGTGCCGATCTCGCCAGGAGTTTCATCCGGTTCGTGAACGGGCCGGAGGGGCGGGAGGTCATGCGGCGCCACGGCTTCCTCCTCCCCGGGGAGTTCTGACGCGATGGACCTCTTCCCGGTCTGGCTCTCCCTCCGGGTCTCCGTCCTGGCGACAGCGCTGACGCTCCTCGTCGGGGTCCCGGCCGCCTGGGTCCTGGCGCGGAAGCGCTTCCCCGGCCGGGACCTCCTCGAGGGGGTCGTCGTCCTCCCCCTCGTCCTCCCCCCCACGGTGCTGGGGTACTACCTCCTGGTCCTGATCGGGAGCCAGGGGCCGATCGGCCGGGCCCTCGGGGCGTTCGGGATCGAGCTGGCGTTCACCTGGCGCGCGGCCGTCCTGGCCGCCGCGGTCGGCTCCATCGCGCTCCTCGTCAAGGCGACCCAGGCGGGATTCGAGACGGTGGACCGCCGCCTCGAGCAGGCGGCCCGGACCCTCGGGCGCTCGGAGTGGAGCATCTTCTGGTCCGTGACGCTCCCCCTGGCGTGGCGCTCCCTCCTGGCGGGGACCGTCCTGGCCTTCTGCCGCGCCTTCGGGGACTTCGGGATCACCCTCATGGTGGCCGGGAGCATCCCGGGGAAGACCCAGACCCTGCCGCTCGCGATCTACGACCGGGTCCAGGCCTTCCAGATGGGCGAGGCCAACGCCCTGGCCCTGATCGCCATCGCGATCACCCTGCTCTTGCTCCTCGGCCTCTCCCGCCTCGCCCGCCTCCGCTACTGAAATGTCCGACACCAGGCTCTCTTAAGCTCGGGGAGAAGATGAGCCGAAAACAGGCCGGCATGCATCAGCCAGCCCGGCGTGTGGCGAGGCGCTCCTTCAGGTACTGCTGAAGGGTGATCCCCTTGCCCGCCCGGATCTCCTTCGCCGCGACCTTGAGGCTCTTCTGGAACTCGGGGTCGAGCTCCTCCAGCATGTCGTCAAAGTCGGTGGCCCCCATCAGGACCGCGGTCGGCTTGCCGCTCTTGGTGATGATGAACCGCGCCTTCTCGAGGAGAAGAGCACCCCCCGGAAGAGTGCGGAGGCGAGCCACGGAGCTCCACCCCCGGGGCGAGACTCGGTCCCCAGGACGGGCGAAAAGGCGGCAGGGCACACCCTCCGCCGGTGACGTCGAGACGTCCTTGACGGGTGCCGTGCCATTGGGCTAGTCTACGGCCACGATGCCGGCGCGCACGTCCACCCTGGCATCCCGGGTCACGGGCCACGTTGCGGTGGCCCTTTTTGCTTTCCTCCTGCCAGCCCCGGTCTCACGTTCCCACGGCCCGCGCGGGAGCCCGCTCGCCCATTCCACGGAGGACCCCTGATGGCGACAGCGCGAGCCCAAGGCGAGCCGCCGGAGGTCCACGATCCCGCCGTCCTCGCCCAGGCCCGGGCGGTCCTGGAGGCCTGCAGGTCCCCGCGGGAGATGCAGGAGGCCGTGCTCGCGGCGGTGGCCCGGAACGAGGAGTGGCGCGGCCGGCGGTGCCTCAACCTGCTCGCGCCGGAGGCCCCCACCAGCCCGACCGTGCGGGCGCTCCTGTCGGCCGAGGTGGGCACCCGGGCGGCGGAAGGGCACATCGGCGCCGTCAACCGCTGGTTCGCCGGGACGCGCCACATCGACGAGATCGAGGCGCTCTGCGTGGAGCTCTTGAAGCGGGCCTTCCGCGCGCGCTACGCCGAGCACCGGCTCACGGCCGGCATGGGGGGCAACCTGGCGGTCTATGCCGCGCTCACCCAGCCGGGGGACGTCATCATGAGCGTGGCCCAGCCGGTCGGGGGGCACTCGAGCAATCGCGCCGACGGCCCCGCGGGGGTGCGCGGCCTCCGGATCGTCGATGTCCCGTTCGATCCGGTCGAGCTCGAGGTGGACCTGGAGCAGTTCCGGCAGGTGGCGCCCCGCGTGCGGCCGAGGCTGGTCGCGCTCGGGCTGTCGATGACGCTCTTCCCGTTCCCGCTCCAGGCGATGCGGGAGATCGTGGCCGAGTGGGGCGGCCGGATCTTCTTCGACGGCGCGCATCAGCTCGGCCTGATCGCCGGCGGACAGTTCCAGGACCCGCTGCGCGAGGGGGCGGCGGTGCTGACGGGGTCGGCGGGCAAGACGTTCAGCGGCCCCCAGAGTGGGATCATGGTGTGGGACGACCCGGCGCTCACGGGGCCCCTGACGCACGCGGTCTTCCCGGTGCTCGCGGCGACGCATCAGGTGAACCGGGTGGCCGCGCTCGCGGTCGCGGCGGCCGAGATGCTGGCGTTCGGCGAGGGCTACATGGCGCAGATCGTCCGGAACGCCCGGGCCCTGGGCGCCGCGCTGAGCCGCCGCGGCATCCCCGTGCTCGGGGCGCACAAGGGCTACACGGCCACGCATCAGGTGATCGCCGATGTGCGCCGGTTCGGCGGGGGCCTCGACGTCGCGCGGCGGCTGGAGCAGGCCCACATCATCACGAACAAGAACCTGATCCCCGGAGACCGGCCGGAGGACTGGGATCGGCCGAGCGGCCTCCGCATGGGGACCATCGAGGTGACCCGCCTGGGGATGCATGAGGCGGAGATGGAGACCATCGCGGCCTTCATGGCGCGGATCCTCGTGGAGCGGGAGAGTCCCGAGGCGGTGGGCC
>JACPHL010000233.1 GCA_016188625.1 Candidatus Rokuibacteriota bacterium
CAGCTCGGACTCGTCGGAGACCTGGACCCACCCCTTCCTGGCCACGATCTCCTCCGCGGAGGCCCCGGGCTCCCGGAACATCGCGTCGAGGACGTCCTTGGCGATCCTCCCGCTGATGACCCCCTGCTCGAGGAGGCGGAGGAGCCCGGCCAGACGTTCCGGGGGGAGGGTCTCGATCCAGGAGGCCGGGGCGGCGTCCCCGGCCGCTCCCTCGCCCCGGAGGCGCCCGAAGACCTCCGTGGTGATCCAGTTGGACACGAGCCGGGGCTGGGAGACCCGCGTCACGACCTGCTCGAAGTACTCGGCCACGCCCGGCTCGGCCGTGAGGAGGTCGGCGTCGTGGGCGGGCAGACCGTACTGGGCGACGAACCGGGCCCGGCGCGCGGCCGGGAGCTCCGGGAGCGAGCCCGAGAGTTCCTCGACCCAGGCCGGCGCGATCCGGAGCGGGACGAGGTCGGGCTCGGGGAAGTAGCGGTAGTCGTGGGCGTACTCCTTGGAGCGCATGGAGGCGGTCACGCCCTGGTCGTCGTTCCAGAGCCGGGTCTCCTGGACCAGGCGCTCCCCCCCGGCCAGGGCCCGGTGCTGCCGGCGGACCTCGTACTCGAGGGCGCCCCTCACGTGGCGGAAGGAGTTCATGTTCTTGATCTCGACCTTGGTCCCGAGCTCGGCGCTCCCGTGGGGGCGGAGGGAGATGTTGGCGTCGCAGCGGAGCGCGCCCTCCTCCATGTTCCCGCTGGAGACCCCGAGGTAGACGAGCATCCCGCGGAGCTCCCGGAGGTACTCCGCGGCCTCGTCCGGCGAGCGGAGGTCGGGCCGGGAGACGACCTCCATCAGCGGCACCCCCGAGCGGTTGAAGTCCACCAGGCTCGAGCGCGCGGTCTCGAAGGCCGCCCCCTCGTGGAGGAGCTTGCCGACGTCCTCCTCGAGGTGGACCCGCTGGATGCCGACCCGCCGCGCGCCGTCCTGGTGCTCGATGGCGAGCCAGCCGTCCTCGGCCAGCGGCTCCTCGTACTGCGAGATCTGGAAGTTCTTGGGCATGTCCGGGTAGAAGTAGTGCTTGCGGGCGAAGCGGCAGGCGGCGTTGATCCGGCAGCGGAGCGCCAGCGCGGTCCGGATGGCGAACTCCACCGCACGGCGATTGATGACCGGGAGGACCCCCGGCATCCCCTGGCAGACCGGGCACGTCTGCTGGTTGGGAGGCGCCCCGAAGGCGGCCGCGCAGCCGCAGAACAGCTTGGAGCGGGTCAGGAGCTGGACGTGGACCTCGAGCCCGATGACGGCCTCGTACTCCACGGCCGCCACCGCCGTCATGGGGCCTCCCCGGCCGCCCGTGGGGGCCGGCGGGTGTGCCAGTCGGTGGCCTGCTCGTAGGCGTGGGCGACCCTGAGGAGGGTGGCCTCGTCGAAGGCCTGGCCGATCAGCTGGAGCCCGATGGGGAGCCCGGCGGCGGTGAAGCCGCACGGGAGCGACACCCCCGGGAGCCCGGCCAGGTTCACGGAGATGGTGAAGATGTCGGAGAGGTACATCTGGAGCGGATCCTCGGTCTTCTCCCCGAGCCGGAAGGCCGCGCTCGGGGAGGTCGGGGTCACGATGACGTCCACCTCGGCGAAGGCCCGCTCGAAGTCCCGGCGGATGAGGGTCCGGACGCGCTGGGCCTTGCCGTAGTACGCCTCGTAGTAGCCGGCCGACAGGGCGTAGGTCCCGAGCATGATCCGCCGCTTCACCTCCGGCCCGAACCCTTCGGCGCGCGTCCGCCCGTACATCTCGATCACGTCCTTGCCGCCCGGCGCCCGGTAGCCGTACTTCACCCCGTCGTAGCGGGCGAGGTTCGAGGAGGCCTCGGCGGGGGCGATGAGGTAGTAGGCGGCGACCGCGTAGGGGGTGTGGGGGAGGGAGACCCGGGCCGGGCGCGCCCCCAGCTTCTCCAGGACCCGGACCGCCTCCCAGACCGCCGCCTCGACCTCGGGGTCCATCCCCTCGACGAAGTACTCGTTGGGGATCCCCACCCGGAGCCCCTCCACCCCCTGCCCCAGGGCGGCCTGGTAGTCGGGAACCGGCTGGTCGGCCGAGGTGGAGTCCATGGGGTCGTGGCCGGCGATCGCCTCCAGGAGGAGCGCGGCGTCGCGGACGTCCTTGCCGATGGGCCCGACCTGGTCCAGGGAGGAGGCGAAGGCCACCAGCCCGTAGCGGGAGACCCGCCCGTAGGTCGGCTTGAGCCCCACCACGCCGCAGAGGGCGGCGGGCTGGCGGATGGAGCCCCCGGTGTCCGTCCCCAGGGCGCCGGCGGCGAGGTCCGCGGCCACCGCCGCCGCCGAGCCGCCGGAGGAGCCGCCGGGGACGCGGTCGAGCGCCCAGGGGTTCCGGGTCGGGTGGAAGGCCGAGTTCTCCGTGGAGGAGCCCATGGCGAACTCGTCCATGTTGGTCTTGCCGAGGACGATGGCCCCGGCCGCCGAGAGCCGGACGACGACGGTGGCGTCGTAGGGGGGGACGAAGTCGGCCAGGATCCTCGACCCGCACGTCGTCCGGACCCCGCGGGTGCAGAGGACGTCCTTGAGCGCCAGCGGAATCCCCTCCAGGGGGCGGACCCCGTTCCCGGCCCGCCACCGCTCGTCCGCCGCCACCGCCTGCTCGAGCGCGGCCTCCCGGCTCACGGCGAGGTAGGCCCGGATCGTCGGGTCCAGGGCATCGATCCGGTCCAGGTAGGCGCGGACGAGCTCGGAGGCCCGGAGCTCGCCGGCGGAGAGCCGGGCGAGGGCCGCGTGGACGGTGAGGGCCGTGGGGTTCACTGGTCCACCCTGGGGGGGAGCGGCGTCGCTCCTCCCCCAAGCCCCCCCACCGCCCGGGGCCACGGGCGGGGGGCGACAGGAAGAGGCGGGTGGCTCATCCCTCCTCCTCGAGGATCTTCGGGACGCGGAAGAACTCCCCGGCCCGGTCCGGGGCGTTGGCGAGCATCGCCTCCTGGGGATAGGAGGGGCGGACCTCGTCCTCCCGCATGACGTTCACCATGGGGACGACGTGGGAGGTGGGCTCCACATCGGTGGTGTCGAGCTGTCGGAGGGTGTCGATGTAGGCCAGGATGGTGTCGAGCTGGCTTCGCATCCGCTCCTTCTCCGCCGGGGAGAGCAGAAGGCGCGCCAGCCGCGCCACGTGCTCGACCTCGGCGAGGCTGATCTTGGGCTCACGCATCAGGGCTACACCTCCTCGAGGGGGGCGTGGGAGAGGGCCAGGCGCCGCTGCCCTGCCGTCCGGAAGTTCACCGTCACGATGACCTCGCCCCCGTCGCGCTCGATGCGGACGACGAGACCCTCCCCCCAGCGCGGGTGCCGGACCCGCGCGCCGACGCCGTAGGGCAGGTCCGTCTCCGTGGCCTCGGGGACCACCGGCGCGGCGGCCGGGGCGGGCGGCCGCCCGTTCACCAGCACCAGCTCCTCCTCGGGGAGCTCCAGGAGGAAGCGGGAAGGCTCCGTGGCGCGGCCCCAGCCGTGGAGGCGGCGGCGGAGGGCATAGCTCAGGTAGAGGCGACGCTTGGCGCGGGTGAGCCCGACATAGGCCAGCCGCCGCTCCTCCTCGAGGGCCTCGGGGTCGTCCAGTGACTTCACGTGGGGGCAGGTCCCCTCCTCCATCCCGGTCATGAAGACGACGGGGAACTCGAGCCCCTTGGCCGAGTGGAGCGTCATCAGGGTCACCGCGCCGCGCCCCTCGGGGAGCTCGTCGATGCCCGAGAGGAGGGCCACCGAGTCCAGGAAGGCGGGGAGCCCCCCGCCCTGATGGGCCTCGAACGTCTCGGCGGCAGCCGCCAGCTCCTCGAGGTTGGCGAGCCGCCCCTCCGCCTCCCCGGTCCTCTCGCGCTCGAGGGCGGCCCGATAGCCCGAGACCTCCAGGAGCTCGCGCACCAGCTCCCCGAGCGGGAGCGCCCCGGCGCGGGCGCGGAGGCCCCTGAGGCCCGCGACGAAACCCCCGAGCGCCCGGGCGGCCTTCGTCGCAGGGTCGGCGGCCAGGCGCTCGGCCGCGTCCAGGAGCGAGCGCCCCTCCTCGACCGCCAGGGCCTCCAGGCGGGCGAGGGTCGTCTTCCCGATCCCGCGGGGCGGGGCCCCGATGGCCCGCCGGAATGCCAGGTCGTCGGTCGGGGTGGCCAGGAGGCGGAGCCAGGCGAGGACGTCCTTGACCTCCCGGCGCGCGTAGAACCGGACCCCGCCCACGATGCGGTAGGGGATCCCCCGGCGCAGGAGGGCCTCCTCGAGGACCCGGGACTGGGCGTTGGTCCGATAGAAGACCGCCACGGCCTCGTAGCCGAACCCCTCCTCCGCGAGCCCGGCCACCGTCCGGGCGACGAAGGCCGCCTCCCCCTCTTCGTCCCAGGCCCGATAGCAGGCCGCCCGGTCTCCCTCCACGTTCTCGGTCCAGAGCGCCTTGGGCTTGCGGCCGAGGTTCCGGGTGATGAGGTCCGAGGCGATAGCGAGGATCCGGCGCGTCGAGCGGTAGTTCTGCTCCAGGCGCACCACGCGGCAGTCGGGGTAGTCGCGCTCGAAGTCGAGGATGTTCCGGATGTCCGCCCCGCGCCAGCGGTACACGCTCTGGTCCGGGTCGCCGACCACGCAGAGGTTCCGGTGCTCGGCGGTGAGGAGGCGGACGAGGCGGTACTGGGCGTGGTTGGTGTCCTGGTACTCGTCGATCAGGACGTAGCGCCAGAGGCGGCGGTAGCGGGCCAGGACCTCGGGGTGGCGCTCCCAGAGTCGGACCACCCGGAGGAGGAGGTCGTCGAAGTCCAGGGCGTGCGCCGCCCGCAGGCGCTCCTCGTAGCGGGCGAAGACCCGGGCCGCCTCGGCCTCCCGCGGCCCGTACGCCTGGGCCGCGTACGCCTCGGGGGTGAGGAGCTGGCCCTTGGCCCGGCTGATCCGGTGAAGGAGCGAGGCGGGCGGCACGGTCCGCTCGTCCCACCCGAGATCCCGGAGGACTTCCTTCACCACCGTGAGCTGATCCTCCTCGTCGTAGATGAGGAACCCCCGGGGCTCGCCGAGGTGGTGGATCTCGGCGCGGAGGATCCGGACGCACGTCGCGTGGAAGGTGGCGACCAGGGGCGGTCGGAGCCCCCACGGGGCCAAGAGCGCCTCGACCCGGCGGGCCATCTCCTCCGCGGCCTTGTTGGTGAAGGTCACGGCCAGGACGTGGCGGGGGTCGAGCCCGCGCGCCCCCAGCAGGTAGGCGATCCGGTGGGCGATGACCCGGGTCTTCCCGCTCCCGGCCCCGGCCAGGACCAGGAGCGGCCCCTCGGTCGTCAGGACCGCCTCCCGCTGGGCGGGGTTGAGCCCCGTCAGGATCGCCTCGCTCGATGCCGGACTGCCGCCGCTCGCGATCATCGGAACGTCTCGTGGCGCGACCGACCCGAGGCGGACCGGGCCCTCGGCCCGGCGCCCGGCCTCAGGCGGCCGGGGAGCCTGGGATCACTCGACGGTCACGCTCTTGGCCCGGTTCCGCGGTTGGTCCACGTCGCACCCGCGGCGGACGGCGATGTGGTAGGCCAGGAGCTGGAGCGGGATGGCGAGGACGAGGGGCATCAGCAGCTCCGCGGCCGGCGGGACCGGGATGACGTGGTTCACCGTGCCGGCGATGGCGTGGTCGTCCTCGTGGGCGACGGCGATGATGAGGCCATCGCGGGCCCGGACCTCCTCGATGTTGGCCAGCATTCGCTCGTAGGTGTGGTCGCGGGGGGCCAGGGCCACCACCGGGATCCCCTCCTCGATCAGCGCGATGGGGCCGTGCTTCATCTCCCCGCCCGGGTAGCCCTCGGCGTGGATGTAGGAGATCTCCTTGAGCTTGAGCGCGCCCTCCAGGGCCAGGGGGTAGTGGAGCCCGCGGCCGAGGTAGAGGAAGTTCCGGTGGTGGGCCAGCTGCCGGGCCAGGTCGGCGATCGCCTCGTCCCGGCCCAGGGCCGCCTCGATGAGCCGGGGGGTCTCCAGGAGTTCCTGGAGGTGCTTCTGCGCCTCGTCCGCCGCCAGGGTCCCCCGCACCCGCCCCAGGTGGATCCCCAGGAGGTAGAGGGCCGTCATGGTCGCGGTGAAGGTCTTGGTCGAGGCGACGCCGATCTCCGGGCCGGCGTGGATGTAGACCACCCCGTGCGACTCCCGCGCCAGCGCGCTCCCCACCACGTTCGAGACGGCCACCACCGTCGCCCCCCGGAGCCTGGCCGCCTTGACCGCCCCCAGGGTGTCGGCGGTCTCCCCCGACTGGCTGATGGCCACCACCAGGGTGTCCGGGCCCACCAGCGGATCCCGGTAGCGGAACTCGGAGCCGATGTCCGCCTCCGTCGGGATGCCCGCCAGGCGCTCGACCATGATCCGACCCACCAGGGCCGCGTGGTAGGAGGTCCCGCAGGCCACCAGGACGACCCGACGGATCGCCCGGAGCTCATCCGGGGTGAGGTTCATGTCGGGGAGGAAGCAGTTGCCGGTCTCGGGGGAGATCCGGCCGCGGAAGGTGTCGGTCACCGCCCGGGGCTGCTCGTAGATCTCCTTGAGCATGAAGTGACGGTAGCCGCCCTTCTCGGCCATGATCGGGTCCCACACGATGCGGGTCACGGCCCGCTCCACGGGCTGGCCGTCCAGGGTGGAGAGGCGGACCCCCCCCTTGGTCACCAGGGCCAGTTCCTCGTCCTCGAGGACGAGGACGTCCCGGGTGTGGGCGAGGATCGCCGGGATGTCGGAGGCGACGAAATACTCCCCCTCCCCGAGCCCGATGACCACCCCGCCCGCGCCGGTCTTGGCCGCCACCAGCGCGCCGGGGTCCTGGCGCCCGATCACGGCGATGGCGTAGGCCCCCCGGACCGCCCGCAGGGTCTGGCGGACCGCCTCCTCCAGGCTCGAGCCCGCGGCGAGGTGCTTCTCCACCAGGTGGGCGAGCACCTCGGTGTCCGTCTCCGACCGGAAGGTATGCCCCTCGGCGGAGAGGCGCTCCTTGACCTCCAGGTAGTTCTCCAGGATCCCGTTGTGGACCACCACCACCGACCCGGTGCAGTCGGTGTGGGGGTGGGCGTTCTCCTCGGAGGGCCGCCCGTGGGTCGCCCACCGGGTGTGCCCGATCCCGAGGCGGCCGGCCACGGGCCGCTCCCGGAGGATCCCCTCCAGGGCCTTGATCTTCCCGGGGCTCCGGCGGATCTGGATGCCGCCGTCGGCCAGGACCGCCACCCCTGCGGAGTCGTAGCCGCGGTACTCGAGCCGCTTGAGCCCCTCCACGATGATCCCGACCGCGTCCCGGTCGCCGATGTAGCCGACGATCCCGCACATCGCCTACTCCCGCCCGCCCCCTTCGCCCTCCGGCTCGGTCGCCCTGCGCCGGCGACGGAGGGCCCAGCCTTCCTTGACGACCTGCCTGGCCCGCCCCACCGCCAGCGACCCCGGAGGGACGTCCTTGGTGATCGTCGAGCCCGCCCCGATGTAGCTGTCAGCGCCGATCCGGAGGGGGGCCACGAGGCTCGCGTTCGTCCCCACGAAGGCGCGGTCCTCGATGACGGTGGGGTGCTTGGCCACGCCGTCGTAGTTGCAGGTGATGGTCCCCGCCCCGATGTTCGCCCCCTCCCCCACCGCGGCGTCGCCCAGATAGGAGAGGTGGGGGACCTTCGAGCCCCGGCCGACCACGGTCTTCTTCAGCTCCACGAAGTTGCCGATCTTGGCCCCGGCCCGGATCACGCTCTCGGGCCGGAGGTGGGCGAAGGGGCCCAGGGTCGCGCCGGCCTCGATGGTGGAGTCGGCGATGACGCAGTAAGGGCGCAGGGTGACCCCCTCCCCGAGCCGGCTCCCCTGAATGTGACAGCCGGCGCCGACCACGCACCGCTCGCCGATCACTGTCTCCCCCTCGATGACGACCCCGGGGTAGACGACCGTGTCCGGGCCGATCCGGACGTCGGGCTCGATCCAGGTCGCCCCCGGGTCCAGGATCGTGACCCCCTCCGCCATGAGCCGCGCGAGCGTCCGGCGGCGGAGAAGGGCCTCCAGGTCGGCGAGCTGGCGTCGGTCGTTGACCCCCAGGATCTCGACCGGGTCGGCCACCGCCACCGTCTCCACGCGCCCCCGCCCGCGGACCAGGATCCCGACGATGTCGGTCAGGTAGTACTCGCCCTGGTCGTTGTCCGGGGTGACCCGGTCCAGGGCCGGCCAGAGGGCCTTGGGGGCGAAGCCGTAGACCCCGCCGTTCACCTCCCGGAGCCGGCGCTGGGTCCGGGTGGCATCCCGCTCCTCCACGATCCGGGTCAGGCGCCCGCGCCGGCGGACGATCCGCCCGTAGCTCCGGGGATCGTCCAGCACCGCGGTGAGGAGCGTGGCCGCGGCGCGCGTCTTCCGGTGATGCGCGAGGAGGGCCTCCACGGTCTCGCGGGCGAGCAGCGGGACATCCCCGGACAGGACGAGGAGCGCGTCCGCGTCGGGGACCGCCCCGCGCGCCTGGAGGAGGGCGTGGGCCGTCCCCCTCTGCTCCTTCTGCTCCACGAAGACCAGGTCCGGGGCCTCCCCGAGGACCGCCCGGACCCGCTCGCCGTCCCGCCCGACCACCACCACGATCCCCTCGGCCCCGAGCCCGCGGGCCAGCGCCACGGGGTAGGCGACCAGCGGCTTCCCCCCCAGGCGGTGGAGGGCCTTGGCCGTCCGGGAGCGCATCCGCTTCCCCTCCCCGGCGGCCAGGATCACCACCCCGCAGCCGGCCCTCACGCCTCCCCCTCCCCGAGGAGCCGCATGAGGACCCGGCCGAGCTTCTGGGGGTGATGCCGCGCGACATCCAGGTGGCTCACCAGATCGGCCTCCGCCACCCAGACCCCCATGGCGCGCACCCGATCGAGATCGAGGCCGACCGGCTCGGCGCCCGCCCTGCGGTAGCGGCGGAGGACCCCCTCCCGAAAGGGCCGGGAGTTGACGATCACCCCGTCCACGAGCCCCGGGCCCGCGTGGAGCTCGAGGGCCTCGAGGTGCTGGGCGAGGGAGTAGTGGTCGGTCTCGCCGGGCTCCGTCATCAGGTTCGCCACGTACACCGTGGCCGCCCCCGCGGCGCGGAGGGCGTCCACCACCCCGTCCACCAGGAGGTTCGGGATCAGGCTCGTGTAGAGCGAGCCCGGCGCCAAGATCACCAGGTGGGCCCCATCGATCGCCTCCAGGACCTCGGGGAGCGCGGGTGGGGCCTCCGGCTTGAGGTGCACCCGGCGGATCGCCCCGGCCTGGTCGGCGACCCGCGACTCCCCGTGGACGAAGGCCCCGTCGGCCAGCTCCGCCACGAGCTGGACGTTCTCCAAGGTGGACGGGAGGATCGTGCCGCGGACGGCCAGGACCTTCCCCGAGACCCGGATCGCCTGGAGGACATCCCCCGTCACCCGGGTCAGGGCCGCCAGGAAGAGGTTCCCGAAGCTGTGCCCGGCCAGGGAGCCGTCGCCCCCGAAGCGGAACTGGAAGAGCTGGGCCATGAGCGGCTCGACGTCGGCGAGGGCGACCAGGCAGTTCCGGATGTCGCCGGGCGGGGGGATCTGGAGCTCCTCGCGCAACCGGCCGGAGCTCCCCCCGTCGTCGGTGACGGTGACGATGGCGGTGAGGTCGCTAAGGCGGGTCCCGAGGTAGCGCTTGAGGCCGGCCAGGACCGCCGGGAGCCCCGTGCCCCCTCCGATGGCCACCACCCGCCGGCCCGCCCCCGGACGCCGCCGCCCCATGAACCCCCCGATATGGCCATCATAGCACAACCCCCGAACCCCCGGCATCCCGGGCCCGGCGGCGCCGGAGCCAGTCCAGGAGCGCGGCGAAGGGGGCCGGCGGCGGGACCTCGAACTCCAAGGGCGTTCCGCTGACGGGGTGGGTGAAGCCCAGGGCCGCCGCGTGCAGGGCGAGGCCGCCCAGGGCGGCGAGCCGGGCGGCGAGTTCCCCGTCGGGCGGGCGGACCGAGCGCCGCCGGTAGACGGGATCGCCCGCCACCGGGAACCCGAGGTGCGCCAGGTGGACCCGGATCTGGTGGGTCCGGCCGGTCTGGAGGCGGGCCTCGAGCAGGGTGAGCCCCTCGAACCGCTCCAGGACCCTGAACCGGGTGAGCGCGGCGCGGCCCTGGCCGGCCGGCCTGACGGCCATCCGGACCCGGTCGCGGGGGTGACGGCCGATGGCGGCCTCGATGACCCCGGCCTCCGGGGCGGGGCCGCCGTGGACGAGGGCGAGGTAGCGCCGCGAGACGGTCCGGGCCTGGAGCTGCCGTGCCAGCTCCAGGTGGGCCCGGTCGGTCTTGGCGACCACCAGGAGGCCTGAGGTCCCCTTGTCGAGGCGGTGGACGATGCCGGGGCGGCGGACCCCCCCGATCCCGGAGAGGGTCGGGCAGTGGGCCAGGAGGGCGTGGACCAGCGTGCCCCGGTCGTGACCGGCGCCGGGGTGAACGACCATCCCCGGGGGCTTGTTGACGACCAGGAGCACCTCGTCCTCGTAGACGATGTCGAGGGGGATGGGCTCCGAGGTGAGCTCGAGCGGGGTCGGCGCCGGGACCTCGACCCAGACCTCCTCGCCGCCCCGGAGGCGATGGCTCGCCCTCCGCCCCACCCCGTCCACCCGGACGTGGCCGCCGTCGATGAGGACCTGCAGGCGGGTGCGCGAGAGCTCGGGGAGGCGCGAGGAGAGGAAGCGGTCGAGGCGCATCCGGGCCGCCTCCGGTCCCGCCCGGAGGCGGCGGGTCTCACCCACGGGGCTCCCGCGGCCGCCCCCCGCCGAAGAGGCGCAGGGCCAAGAGCCCCACCCCGATGGTGATGGCCGAGTCGGCCATGTTGAAGGCGGGCCAGTGGTGGCCGCGCCAGTGGAGGTCGATGAAGTCCACGACCGCCCCGAGGCGCGCCCGATCCAGGAGGTTGCCCAGGGCCCCGCCGAAGATCAGCCCCAGGGCGACCGCGGCGAGCGGCTCCCCCCGCGGGACGATCCGGAAGGCCAGGACCGCCAGGAGCCCGAGGGCCCCGAGGGAGAGGAGCCCGACCAGCCAGCGCCAGTCCGGGGGGAGGCCGGCGAACATCCCGAAGGCCACCCCGGGGTTCAGGACCAGGATGAGGTGGAAGAACCCCGGGATCACCGGGACGGGATGGCTCGCGCTCAGGGCGGCCAGGGCCAGGAGCTTGGTGACCTGATCGAGGACGAAGACCAGGGCCCCTGCGGCGAGGATCGCCTTCATGACCCGCGCAGGATCGGAAGGCAGCGCTCGCAGAGCCCGGGGTGCTCGGGGTCGCGCCCGACCGCCTCGCTCCACACCCAGCACCGCTCGCACTTGGCCCCCCGGGCGTGCTCCACCTCGACGGTGAGGCCGGCCACCCGCTGCCCCCCCAGCACGACCCGCCGGCCCGGGGACGGCTCCGCCGCGGACGATCCGGACAGGAGCTGGAGCTGGGAGACGATGAACAACTCGCGAAGCAGCGCCTCCCTCTCCGACAGAAGCGGCCACAGGTCGAGATGGCGATCGCCCCCGGGGACGTCCTGCAGGTAGAGCGTGACGCGGGCATCAAGGCCGGCCCCGATCAGCTTCGCCGCGCGCGCCTGCTCGAGGGCCCGGGAAACCTCGCTGCGCACCTCGAGAAGGCGCTCCCACGTGCGCTCCATGTCCTCCAGCAACCAGGCCGGGTCGGGCTCCGGGAAGTCCATGAGGTGAACGCTCTCAGCCTTGTCGGCGCCCGGCATATGGTCCCAGACCTCTTCGGCGGTAAACGTGAGGACCGGCGCCATGAGCCGAACGAGCGCGTCAAGCACCCGATAGCAGGCGGTCTGCGCCGAGCGCCGGCCCGGGGCGTCGGCCCTGGAGCAGTAGAGGCGGTCCTTGGTGATGTCGAGGTAAAGCGCCGAGAGGTCCACGGCGCAGAAGTTCTGGAGGGCGTGGTAGACAAGATGGAACTGGTAGGTCTCATAGGCCTTCCGCACCCGCTCGATCGTTCGATTCAGCCGGAGGAGGACCCATCCGTCGAGCCCCGCGAGATCCTCGTCCGCGACGGCGTCCCGGGCGGGGTCGAAGTCGGCGAGGTTGCCGAGGAGGAACCGGCACGTGTTCCGGATCCGCCGGTAGGCCTCCGTGAGCTGGGTCATGATCTCGGGCTCGGGGAGGCGGATGTCCTCGGTGTAGTCCTCGGCGGCGACCCAGAGGCGGAGGACCTCGGCCCCGTGCTTGGCGATGACGTCCTGGGGCGCGATGACGTTCCCCAGGGACTTGGACATCTTCCGCCCCTCCCCGTCCACCAGGAAGCCGTGGGTCAGCACGATCCGGTAGGGCGGCGCCCCGCGGGTCCCCACCGCCTCGAGGAGCGAGGAGTGGAACCACCCCCGGTGCTGGTCCGAGCCCTCGAGGTACATCTCGGCGGGCCAGCGGAGCTCGGGCCGGGTCTCGAGCACGGCCGCGTGGCTGCACCCGGAGTCGAACCAGACGTCCAGGATGTCGGTCTCCTTCCGGAACGCGGCCCCCCCGCACCGGCGGCAGGCGGTCCCCGGCGGCAGGAGCTCGTGAGCCTCGCGGAGGTACCACTCGTCGGCCCCCCGCCCGGCGCGCATGAGCCCGACCACGTGCTCGATGATCCGCTCATCGAGGAGGACCTCGCCGCACCCCCGGCAGTAGAAGGCCACGATGGGGACGCCCCAGACCCGCTGGCGGGAGATGGTCCAGTCGGGGCGGGCGGCGATCATGTTGGTGATCCGGGCCTCGCCCCAGGCCGGGATCCACTGGACCCCGCGGATCGCCTCGAGGGCCTGCCGCCTGAGCCCGTCCCGGTCCATGGAGATGAACCACTGCTCGGTGGCCCGGAACAGGGTGGGGTTCTTGCACCGCCAGCAGTGGGGGTAGGTGTGGGTGATCGGCCGCTGGGCTACCAACATGCCAATGGTACGGAGGTACTCGATTATTTGGGGGTCGGCCTCCCAGACGGTGAGACCCGCGAAATGCTCGACCTCGGGGATGAAGCGGCCATCGTCGTTCACGGGGTTGTAGACCGGCAGGCCGAGGCTCCGCCCCAGCTCGTAGTCCTCCTCGCCATGACCCGGGGCGATGTGGACAAGGCCCGTCCCCACGTCCATGGCGACGAAGGGGGCGGGAGCGACACGGCCCGTCCGGTCGATCCAGGGGTGGCGGTACTGCACCTGCTTGAGCTTCCAGCCTTCGAACGCACGCAGTCGGCGCACGTCCCGGAGCTTCGCCACCTTGGCGAGCTCGTCGGCAAGACTGGCCGCGACGATCCACGTTTCACCGCCGACCTCCAGCGCGACATACTCCTCGTTGGGATTCACGGCCACCGCGAGGTTTGCGGGCAACGTCCAGGGGGTGGTCGTCCAGATGAGCAGCGCCTGCTTCGGCGCGTCCGGCAGCTCGGGGTGGGGCTCGACGAGCGGGAACTTGACCCAGACCGAGGGGGACGTCATCTCCTCGTACTCCACCTCCGCCTGGGCCAGGGCGGTCTTGCAGGACATGCACCAGTGGACGGGCTTCAGCCCCTTGTAGACGATCCCCCGCCCCACGAACCGGCCGAACTCCCGGACGATCACGGCCTGGTAGGCCGGGGCCATGGTGAGGTAGGGGTTCTGCCAGTCGCCGAAGACCCCGAGCCGGATGAACTCCTCCCGCTGGACGTCGATGAACCGGAGGGCGTACTCGCGGCAGAGCCGGCGCTTCTCGGTCGGGTCCATGGCCTGGCGCACGTCCACCGTCGCCTTGTCGAGCCCCAGGGTCTTGTCCACCTGGTGCTCGATGGGGAGCCCGTGGCAGTCCCACCCCGGGACGTAGACGGCGTCGAACCCGGCCATGGTCCGGGACTTGACGACGAAGTCCTTCAGGACCTTGTTGAGGGCCGTCCCCATGTGGATGGGGCCGTTGGCGTACGGCGGGCCGTCGTGGAGGAGCCAGAGGGGGCGCCCGGCCCCCCGCTCGCGGAGCCGGCGGTAGATGTCCAGGGCCTTCCACCGCTCGAGGAACTCGGGCTCGCGCCGGGGGAGATGGGCGCGCATGGGGAAGTCGGTCTTCGGGAGGTTGAGGGTGGCCTTGTAGTCCACGGACGCGTCCCGCTCGCTGTCGGTGCCGCCCGATGCTATCACCCACCCCCGGCAGTGTCAAGGCGGGCACGGCCGCCGCGAGCCCCGCCGTGGGCCGGGGACCGGGTCGTGGAGCGGAGGGAGGGATCCGCAGGGAACGGCGAGGGGGAGGGGGGCGAACC
>JACPHL010000234.1 GCA_016188625.1 Candidatus Rokuibacteriota bacterium
GCCGGGGCCTCACCGCCGCGGCCGCCTACGCCCTCGGGAAGGTCACGGTCTACACGGTCGCTGGGGCGCTCATCATCGTCCTGGGGCTCCAGCTTCAGGCCGCCGCCATCCCCGTCGTGGTGACGGCGCGCAAACTCCTGGGTCCGCTGATGATCGTGGTGGGCCTCGTCATGCTGGGGTGGCTCCCCCTGAGGACCCGCTTCGGCCAGCGGCTCGCTGTGCGGCTGGCGGGCCGGCTCCCGACCGCGGGGCTCGGCGGGGCGTTCCTCCTCGGCGTCGTTTTCTCGCTGGCCTTCTGCCCGACCCTCTTCTGGCTCTTCTTCGGCCTTACCATCCCCCTGGCGCTCCAGGCCGCGGCCGGCTGGACGTTCCCCGGGCTCTTCGCCGTCGGCACAGTGGTCCCGCTCCTCGGCGCCGCGGCCGCGGTCTCGGCGGGCTTCGGAGTGGCGGAGGCCCTCGGTGGTCGGATGGGACGCCTCCAGCGGGTGGTTGGGAAGGTCGCGGGCGTCATCTTCATCCTGGCCGGGGTGAACGACACCCTGACCTACTGGTTCCTCTAGACTGAACGGGGAGAGGAGCGCGCGATGGCGAAGCCCACGGAGACTCGTTACTGCCCGGTCTGCGGCGAGGACGCTGCCGTCCACGGCCTCCTGGTCGAGCGCTTCGGGGAGGCCTTCTGCTCGGAACGGCACGCCGAAGAGTTCGCGCGGGAGGTCCGACAGCGGCGAGTCGCCGCGGCGGTTACTGCCGAGGCGGCTGCGAACCCCGGGCAGCCCGCGGAGGCATCCCGCGAGCCCGCGTGGAGCCCGAAGCGCCTTATGAAGTGGGGGGCCTGCCTGGCCGCGCCGCTCGTCCTGGTGGTGCTTCTCCTCGGCGGAGGGAGCGCCCTGGGGGCGGCGGGGTCTTCCCTCCTCTACCTCGCAGCCCTCGCGGCCTGCCCGGCCGCGATGTACCTCATGATGCGCGGGATGCAGCATCACGGCAAGACGCCCCAGGCGAGCGAGTCGGAGGGGGACAAGCGCCCCGAGCCCTCGAGTGCGGGTGATCCAGGGATGAAGAGACCGTCGCGTTCTGGAAACGAAGGGTTTTGAAGGATGCCTCGTCTCGGCAGGCGGGTTTGTCGCGGGATCCTCCTCGTCTGTTCGCTCCTCGCTCCTCTCCCCGGGCTCTCCCTCGGCTGGGCGGGGTCTGGCGCCCCGGGTGGCACCGGCTCCGAGGTGGGGGCGATCCGGGCGCTCGTGGTCGAGCCGGGGTCGAATGCCCTCTTGGCCGGGACCTCGAAGGGGCTCTTTAGGAGCGAAGACGAGGGGAGGAGCTGGCGGCGCGTCGCCGCCCGCGGGCCAGTCGAGGGGAAGGCCGTGCTTGCTCTCGCCCTTGACCCGACCGGACCCCGGATAGTCTACGCAGCGGGCCCGGGCTTCGGCGTCGCCAAGAGCAGGGATGGAGGGCAGAGCTGGGAAGGGGTCACCCAGGACCTCGGCGGAACCGAGGTGCTCGCCCTCGCCCTCGACGCGAACCAGCGCTTCTACTCGCCCAAGCGCCTGTACGCGTGGGTCGAGGGGAAGGGGCTCTACCGGGCCAACGTCGGGAGAGAGCGCTGGGAACTCATGGACGAATGGGCGGACAACCCGGGCGTGAGGTCGCTGGCCTCGGTCAACATCTGGTCGGGGATGGCCGGGATCCTCGTCTACGCGGGAACGGCCCAGGGACTCTTCTGGAGCGCGGACTGTTTCTGAGGGTGGCGGTCCGTGGGCGGGCTGCCCACCCCGCTGGCAGTTCAGGCCGTCGCCTCTCACCCGAAGGCCGCGAGGACGATCCTGATCGGAACCCCCGAGGGGCTCTTCCGCACTACCGACGGGGGGGAGAAGTGGACCGCGGTGACCCAAGGGCTGGGGAAGGTAAGCATCACGGGCCTGGCGATTCACCTGCAGGATCCCCAGCTCGTGCTCGCGGCAACGGCCGAAGGGACGATCTATAAGAGCCAGGATGGGGGGCAGCGCTGGCAGCAGCCCAAGTGAACGGGCTGGCGTCACTGTCTCGCGCTCCGGAGTGACCGTGACCGTGGGAGGGCTGGGCAAAATCTCCTCTTTCGAGGTCAACGCTGGTCAGGGCTCGACGGGGGTGCCAGGAGTGGTCGATAGGCGATCCCGGCCTGCTCTCGTCTTGGCCGGCCTCACTGGTGGCTCTGGGCCCGGCCCGCGCCCCGGGCAAAGCTGCGAGCCGATCTGACATGAGGGGGACCTGGCGAATGCTCCGGGTGATTCTGATTCTTGGCGCTCTCTTCGGTGCCCCGGTGGTTGGAGCCGGTCCCGCGGTGTCCACCGGGGAGAAGAGCCCGTTCGAGCACGTCCACGCCCTCGCGATGGATGCCGAGGGGCGAACCCTGTTCCTCGGCGCCCACACCGGCCTCTTCCGGAGCGAGGACGGCGGACGGTCCTGGCGGAAGGTGACCCTGGGCACGTCGCACAGCCATCTGGACGTGATGGCGATCGCTCCCGACCCGAGGGATCCGAGGACGATGTATGTCGGCACCCACGAGGCCGGCGTCCTGAAGAGCCTCTTCGAGTCGGTCACGGAACTCGGCGTAGCGCACGGTGCGGTCTCCTGAAAGATTCGACACGGTAGCATGTGCACTCGTCAGCATGATGTCGCGCCTACCTGGAGGCAAAGAGACATGGCAAGACGAAGGGAGGACTAGACCATTGGTCTCGCCCAGGACCTGCGGGTCCAGCATTCGCGCGCGCGAGTTTCTACTCGGTGCCGTCGACGAAGGTGTTGCTGTTCAGGTAGCGCTTGAGAAGGTGATTCGCGCGACGGGCGTGAAAGAATTCGCCGCGAAGGTACGGAGGAGCCGATTGAGCGTGTCCTGAGTCGGGTAATGGCGTGGGTTGATCGCGCGCAACACGTTTGGGCTCGAAGCTGAGGCCGGCAGGTCGTCCAGGACTCCGCGACCCGCTACGCTGGCCGCGCGCGACCGAGCGTTTCGACGCGGTGCCGTCGACGAAGGTGTTGCTGTTCAGGTAGCGCTTGAGAAGGTGATTCGCGCGA
>JACPHL010000023.1 GCA_016188625.1 Candidatus Rokuibacteriota bacterium
CGATCCCCACCAGCTTGATCTTCGCGAGGGGGATCGCCTCCTTGGCCTCGGGGCTCTCGGGCTTGGGCTTGGTGACCAGGGGGACGAAGGGGTCGCGCCGGGTGGGCTGCGCCGAAGCCGCGGGGAGGCCCAGCAGGAGGAACGTCAGGAGGAGGAGCAGGAGGCGATAGGTCCTGCAGGCGCGCCGAGGTCCCATCCTACGGCTTCTTCGCGTCCCGGGCCGGGGCCGCCTCGGTCGGGGCCTGGAAGACCGTGGCCACCAGGTCGGCCTGGAGGCGGAACCCCGCGTCGGCGGGCGCCGGCTTCATCTGGACCTCGGAGATCGTGACCAGCCGCGGCAGTTGCCCCACCTGTTCCGCGAAGCGAAGCAGGCCGTGGTACCCGCCCTGGAGGGAGACCTCCAGGGGGATCTCCACGAAGATGGGATTGACCTGGGGACGCCCCTCCTTGCGCTTGATCCCCACCACGGTGAGCCCCGCGCCCCTGGCCAGGCTGGTGACGCTCCGCAGCACCTGGGGGATCTCCCGCTCGGGCGGGAGCCGCTTGAGCAGCTCGGCGAGTTGGCCCTCCAGGGCCGCCCGCTCCTTGCGGATCTTGTCGAGGTTCGCGGCCTGGACCCGGCGCAGCTCAACCTCGGTCTGGAGCTGGCGGACCTCCCGCTGGTAGGCCTCCACCCGGTCGCCGTACGGGCGCAGGTAGAGGTACCACACGACCCCCACCGCGACGAGGAGGAGGACGAACATCAGGATCTTCTGCCGCGGGGTAGCCGAGAGTTCGATGGCCATGGCCGCCCCTAGAGGCTCACGCTCGCGGTGAGCTCGAAGTTCATGACCTTGGTCTGCTCGACGAGTCCCTGCCGGGTCGCCAGGAAGTCCACCTCCGAGAAGACGCCGAGCCGGCTCAGGTTATCGATGAAGTCCGCCACCTGCGTGATGCCGAAGGCCGATCCCTTGAGGACGACGCTGAACCCCTGGACCTCGATCACCTCGATGAACTCCGGCTGGCCCTCCTTCGTCTGCAGGACCTCCTGCCTCTTCTCGAGCCTCTCGAGGACCCCGACCCTGGTCCCGGCCGGCCTCTGGACCTTGGTCTTGACCTCCCGGGGCTTGACCTCGAAGGCCGTCAGCCAGAGCCCCTCGGGCACGCTCCTGAGGACCCCGCTCAGCATCTGGACCGGGAGGCCCTGGGTCCTGGCCACCCGGCCGATGATCTCGACCCGGCTCTGGATGTCCCGCCTGGCCGCCTCGACCGCCTCCTGGTCCTTCAGCTGCTCCTTGAGCTGCGCCTCCTCCGTCTTCAGGACCGCGATCCGGGCCTGGGCCGCGTCGGCCTGGCGCTTCTTCACGAAGAGCCACCCGCCGACCAGCAGAACCTCGAGGATGAGGATCAGCGCCAGCAGGGGGGTGGCGAGCCCCTCCCGGAGGGAGATCCGGGGCATGGCCAGCGCGGGGGCCGCCCGGCGCTTGCGTTCCTCGCGGGGGAGGAGGTTGATCCGGATCATGACTGCTCTCGGAGGGGGGCTCCCATGGCTACCGCCGGTCGTCCGGAGAGCGCATCGCCAGCCCGGTCGCCACGGTCGCCAGCGGGGCCACCCGCTGGATCTCGTCGGGGGAGACCCCTGGCGCGGCGATCTTCACCTGGCGGAAGGGGTCGGCCAGGCTCACGTCGATCCCCCACTGGGAGGAGAGGAAATCCCTCAACCCGGGGATCAGGGCGCAGCCGCCCGAGAGGAAGATCCGGTCGAGCCGCTCGTGCTCGGCCGTGGTGCCGAAGTAGTCGAGGGTGCGTTGGATCTCCTGGCCCAGCTCCTGGGAGACCAGCTCGAGAACCGGCCCGACCTGGGCCCAGGCGACGGACCCTTCCTTCCCCCGCAGCACGGCCTCCGCCTCGGGGAGCGGCAGGTTGAAGCGCTGGGCGATGCTGGAGGCGTACCGGGCCCCGCCCATGAAGATGTCCCGGGCGTAGACGCTCACCCCGCCCTGGAGGATGTTGGTGTTGGTGTTCTCGTGGCCGATGTTCACGATGGCCACGACCTCGTTGGTCTCGCCGGCGTAGTTGTGCTCGTACTGGGTCTCGAGGGCGAAGACGTCGGCGTCCACCACCACCACGTTCAGGCCGGCGGCCTTCGCGACCTCCGCGTAGGACTCCACCTTCCCCTTCTTGACCGCCGCCAGCATGACGTCGATCTGGGGCCCACCGCCGGCGACGATCTGGAAATCCAGGTTGACGTCGTCGATGTCGAAGGGGATGTACTGCTCGGCCTCCCAGCGGATGGACTCCGCCAGCTCGGCCTCGGACATCTTGGGGAGCTTCACCCGCTTGGCGATCACGGAGCCCCCCGACACCCCGATCACGGCGTCCGTCGCGTCGGTCTTGGAGTCGGCCAGCGCGCTCCCGATGGCGGCCTGCACCGCGCCGGGCTCCCGGATCTCCCCGCCCTCGATGGCCCCGAGGGGGACCTCCGCCATGCCGAAGGCGGCCAGCTGGTACCCGCTCCCGGCGCGCTTCAGCTCGACCACCTTGACGGCGCTCGAGCCGATGTCCACACCGATCACGTGAGCCTTGCGCTTGCCGAACAGCGCCATGGTCCTATCCGCTCATCCCTCGGGGCGCGATCGCCCGGAATTTACGGCCTTTTGCCGTGAGCACACCATAGGGTCGCACCCGTTCGGAAGTCAAGAAAAAAGTGGGCAGGCTCACGACCGCTTCCGCCCGGCCAGCAGGCCGCGGACGGTGTTGAGGAAGTCCTGGATATCGAAGGGCTTCCCCAGCACCAGGTCCACGCCCAGCTCCTTCGCCCGCCGCGTCGCCCGGGCCCGGTCGAACCCCGACATGATCACGACCGGCGTGGCGGCGTCCCGGCCCTTGACCGCCTCGACCACCTCCCACCCCGACACGTCCGGCATGGCCAGGTCGGTGACGACCAGGTCGAAGCGGCCCTGACGCTCCCGGACCCTGGCGATCGCGTCGAGTCCTGACGGGGCGACCGTGACGGCGTACCCCGCGCTCCTGAGCACGTCGGCGACGGCGGTCAGGACCCCTTCGTCGTCGTCCACGACGAGCACCTCGGCCCGCTCCTCCGGGGGCGCCTCGGGGGCCTCGCCCGCCGGCGGGATGCGGAGGGCGACCGTGGTCCCCCGGCCCGGCGCGCTCTCGATGGCGGCCTCGCCGCCGTGGCGCGCCATGACCCCGTAGACCACCGCCAGCCCGAGGCCGAGGCCTTTCTCCCCCTTGGCCGAGAAGAACGGCTCGAACGCCCGCCGCTTCACCGGCTCCGGCATCCCCTCGCCGGTATCGGTGACGGCGATGACGCCGCGCCCGCCCTCGCTGCCGGTGCGGACGGTGATCGTGCCGCCCTCGGGCATCGCGTCCACGGCGTTGGCGATGAGCTGGACCACGGCCTCGCGCAGCTCCCCCTCCAGGCCCGAGATCGCCGGGGGCGTCCCACGGCCTCGCGCAGCTCACCCTCCAGGCCCGAGATCGCCGGGGGCGCGCCGAAGTGGGTGACCAGCTCGACCCGGATCCCCTTCGCCGCCGGCTGGTCGCGCCACTTGGGCCGGGCCTGCTCCACGGCCCGCTGGACGACCTCGTTGAGGTCCACCGGGCCGAAGGCCTCGGCGGGGCGGGCGCTGAAGGCCTGGATCCGGGTGAGGGCGTCGATCCCGGCCCGGGTGGTCTGCTCGATCTCGGCCAGGCCCGCCAGGAGCTCCTGGGCCCGCTCGCGCCGGGCCTGCCGGAGGAGGAGCTGGGTGCGGCCGAGGATCCCCGCCAGCACGTTGTTGAAGACGTGGCCGACGCCCGAGGCCATGTTGATGAGGGCCTGCATCTTCTCGTCCATGGGGATGGAGTCCGCGCCGGGCCCCTCCCGGACGACCTCGACCGGCACCTCGACCCGCACCTCCCTGACCACCTCCTTCACCACCTCGACCGGGACCTCCCTCACGACCTCCCGGACGACCTCCTCCCGGACCACCTCGCCGGCGGCGGACGGCTGGGTCGCGCGGAGCGCGGAGGCGAGCAGGTCGGCCCCGAGCCGGAGCACGGCCAGCTCGCCGGGGGTGGTCGCGAGCGCCTGGGACCGGCCGACGACCAGGAGCCCGAGGGTTTCGTCGCCGACCCGGAGGGGGAGGAGCCCCGCCAACCCGAGCCCGGCCATCGGGCGCGCCAGCCAGACCGGCTCCACCCGCCCGAGGGCCTGCCCGAGCTGGGCGGCCGGGAGGCGGGCGAGGGGCTCGAGTGCGCCCGGGGGGGCGAGCCACCTGAACCCCGCTCCCTCCGGGAGAGCAACCCCGGCAAAGTCCATGCCGCCACCCTCGGCCAGGGCGGGCAGGAGCGTCAGCGCCGCGTCCTCGGGCGTCCCGCTCTTCCCCAGGGCCGCCCGGAGGGCCGTCCCCAGCCGCTCGATCCCGCCTGCCGTCTCGGGCAGCGCCGGCTCGGCCGTGACGGGGCCCGCGGAGGGCGCGCCCGCAACCCCCTGCTTGAGGAGGTCGAGGAGGAGGCGGGTGCCGAGGACGCTCATCACCTCGACGCCCGGGGGCTTGATGGAGAGGAGCCGCTCGTACTGGCGGTCGTCCCCGTTGACCTCGAGGACCACGTTGGCGTCGGTGCGGAAGATCGCCATCCAGTTCTTCTCCAGCGGGAGGTTGAGCCGCTGGGCGAGCCTGGCGCCCTCCGAGCGGTCGCTGGCGTCCGCGACGACCGCGATCTCGACCCCGGGGATGCCCCTCAGGGCCTCGATGGCCTCGACCATCTCGGGCCCGGTCCCGACCAGGCCGAAGCGGGCAGGGGTGGCAGGCGCCGCCATAGACGACCCATTATACGCCAGGGCGCCCACCGCCGCGAACCGCAGGAGCCCCCCCCGCGATCCGGGAGTCCTCCGCGCCGCGGATCGCCCCGGCCCGGGGAGGAGGACGAAAATCGATCGCCGATCAGTTACAGGCGGTCGGCCCGCCCGACTCGTCGCCGTAGGTGGCGCAGTGGATCCAGCTGGACCGGGCCCACACCGGGAACACCCCGCCGCCCGGGACGGAGAAGCCGGGGGGTGGGGCCGCGTTCCCGTACGTCTCGTTGTAGGTGATCGAGGTCGCGGCGTTGTTGACGTTGATGTCGTAGGCGACGATCCCGCCGTTGACGGTGATGGGGTTGAAGTCCACCGTCCCGCCCGAGAAGACGATCCCGTTGATCCGGCTCGTCGCGTTCGAGATGTCGAGGTGGATCGACTGGCCGGTCGTCGGGTAGACGGGGGCCGGGTCGTCCGCGTCGTTCGGCGGCGGCCCGCCGGGGGCGTAGGGGTCGAAGGCCAGGATCGCGAGCGGGTAGCCGCAGGTATTCGCCCCGCCGGTGCAGGGGTTGGTCGTGATCCGGTTCGTCCCCGACAGCGTGAGGTCGCGGTTCGGCCCGGTGCTGCCCGGCACCCCGTTGCCGTGCAGCACCAGGGTCCCGTTGATCTCGACGTTGTTCGTGACGCTCGCCTTCCCCATCACGTAGACGACGACCGAGCTGTTGGCCCCGGCCTGGTAGCACGGGCGGGAGGAATCCTCCCCCTGGGTCCCCATGCACGCGGCGTTGTGGGGTGGGGCGGTCCCGAAGGTGACGTCCGCCCCGGTGGCGCGGTTCGCGGCCGTCCCGAAGAAGACCATCCCGTGGCACTTGGAGGGGTTGGCCGCGCAGGTGGCGAAGTTGGGGTTGAGCGGATCACTGGTCCACGGTAAGGTCCCCGCCGGGGTTCCCCCGGGCTGGGTCTGACAGTTCCCGCCCATGCAGTCCCGCCGGGTAGGGGCCGCGGTCTGGATGGCCCACTGGTAGTACGGGAAGATCACGCAGGTGTTCTGAAGGGTCATGGAGGCGACCATGTCGGTCGGGACCAGCGTCGCCGGGATCTGCGACGCGCCCGCGCCCACCCCGCAGCGCATGTCGTTGGGGAGCGGGAGCTGCCCCTTGACCGGTCCATTGGGGTCTTTCGGGTCTGCGGGGGAGACGCAGTTCTGGTTGGCGCAGGCGGGGACCTGGTCGTCGGTGCAGAGCTGGTCGTTGCCGCTGTAGCAGGAGTGCTTCCAGGGGTTCGTGTACTCGACGAAGACCCGGACGCGGGCCCGGCCGGCCCCGCCCGAGGCCCACCCACCGCCGGTCGCGGTCGTGGCCCAGGCGGTCAGGGCGGCCTTCTCGTTGCCGTCCTGGTTCGCCCCGCAGCCGGTGTCGGCCAGGACCGCCGGGACGATGTTGGGCGAGCAGTCGTTGTCGATCCGGACCGCGTAGGTCCCGCCCCCGAGCTCCTGGCCCGAGATGACCATGGCGCCGTTGTTCGCGTTGGCGACCCAGGTGTCGAAGTTCTCGGAGCCGGCGCTCAGGACGAGGTTCCGGGCGTGATCCAGGCCCGCCTCGGCGAGGGCCAGGGCCTGGACGGCCTGCTTCTGGTTGAGCCCGATCCGGGTCT
>JACPHL010000240.1 GCA_016188625.1 Candidatus Rokuibacteriota bacterium
CCTCTGGGAGGTGGCCGCCGAGCTCTCTCGGCGGTTGACCCGGATCTTCCTGCGCGACCGCGACGGCCGCCGCCCCGTCTACGGCGGCACCGAGAAGTTCCAGCGGGATCCCCACTGGCGAGACCTGGTCCTCTTCTACGAGTACTTCCACGGCGACAACGGGGCCGGGATCGGGGCGGGCCACCAGACCGGCTGGACCGGCCTGGCCGCCAAGCTCATCCAGCAGAGCGGATGCTGACCCGTCAGCAACCCATTGAAAAATCGGCACCATTAACCAGTTCGAATTTCGTCCGCCGGGCCCGGGCCTGGATGCGCGGCCGGCGGGGGTCGGGCGGGGAGGCGCGCCGGCGGGGCGGTGTTGTCCCGGGGCCTGGAGGGTGATAGGCTGGGGGCAACGGGCAGCGAGCCGGGAAGGAGGGAGGTACGATGAAAAGGATCTCAGCATTGGCCGTGCTCCTGGCCTTCGCGACCGTGACCCTCGGCGCCTGCGCCGAGATGAGCCCGCGGACCGGTCAGGGGGCCGCGGTGGGCGGGGGGCTCGGGGCGGTGGCCGGGGCCCTCATCGACAAGAACAACCGCTGGCGCGGCGCGGTGATCGGGGGGGTCATCGGCGCGGTGGCCGGGGGGACCCTGACCGAGATCAGCTCGCGGGCGGCCAGGGAGGCGGCCCAGACGGGGAGGCCCGTCTCCTACGAGTCCACCGACGGCTTCCAGCGGGTCGAGGCCGAGCCGATCGCCTCCGCCGACCCGAGGTGCAAGCGGGTCCGGGAGCGGATCTACCAGGAGGGGCGGCTCATGCGGGAGCAGGTCCGGGAGATCTGCGAGTAAGGCTCACGGGCTTCCGCGAGCGGCAGGAGCGCGTGGATGACCGGGTGGAGGCGCCCCTGGCCGATGAGGCGGAGGACCTCGGTGAGCTCCCCTCGGGTGCCCAGGTAGGAGCCGATCAGCGAGATCTGGCGGGTGAAGAGGCGCCAGATCTCCACCGGGGCCTGAAGGCCGGTGTGGGCGCCGCAGGTGACCAGGCGGCCGTTCTTCCCCAGGGCCTTGACGCTCCGGTCCCAGGTCGCCGCCCCCACGTGCTCGACGACCACGTCCACCCCGCGCTTGTCGGTGAACCGCCGGACCTCCTCGTCGAAGGCCTGCTCGCGGTGGTTGATCACGCAGTCGGCCCCGAGCTCCTTGGCCAGGCGGAGCTTCTCCTCGCTCCCGGCCGTCGCGATCACCCGGCAGCCGAGGAGCTTGGCGATCTGGATGGCGGCGGAGCCGACCCCGGAGCCGGCGGCGATCACCAGGACATCCTCGCCGGCCCGGGCCCGGGCCCGGGTGACCAGCATGTGCCAGGCGGTGAGCCCCGCGAGGGTGAAGGCCGCCGATTGCCGGTAGCTCACGCCGGCCGGGAGCGGCACGCAGTTGACCGCCGGGGCGGCCATCAGCTCGGCGTAGCCGCCGTGCACCTCGAGCCCGATGGCCCGGCTCGTCAGGCAGATGTTGTCCTCGCCCCTCCGGCAGTACTCGCACCGCCCGCACGCCAGGCGGGTGGCGACGGCGACGGCCATGCCCGGGTCGAGCCCCCGGACCTCGGGGCCGACGGCCACGACGTCGCCGGCCACCTCGGAGCCCATGATGTGGGGGAGCGGGACCCTGGTCGCCACCCGCCCCTCGCGGGTCAGGAGATCGAGGTGGTTCATCCCGCAGACCCTGACCCGCACCAGGACCTCGCCGACCCCGGGCGAGGGATCCGGGTAGTCCTGGTACCGGAGCCGATCGATCCCGCCGTGCTCGTGGAGGACGACCGCCTTCATGGGGACCTCCGAAACCGGCCGTGTTGCTCCCTTATAGCAGAGCGGCGCCGCGAGGGTCAAGCCGCCGAGCCCGCGGCGGCGATTGCCTTTTCCCGGCGTCTCGGGTAAGGTGGGGGGGCCGTGGAGATCGAGCGCGACGTCTTCCGGGCCCAGGCCGTCCGCCCGAGCGTCTCGGCCGTGATCTTCCGCGGGGACCGCCTCCTCCTCCAGCGGTGGGCCGGCGGGGGGCAGTGGGGGCTCCCCGGCGAGACCCTCGGCCTGGAGTTCTTCGACCCCGGGGCCCTCCCCGGGGATCTGGTCCCGCTCCACCGGATCAGGATCGGGGACGCCCTGGCCCGCGCCGCCACCCCCTTCATCCGCTGAGGGGCGCCGTGTTCCGGAAGGTCCATCACGTCGGGATCGTGGTCCGGAGCCTCGAGGCCGCGCTCGACTTCTACCGGGACTGCCTCGGGCTGCCCGTCGTGCGGATGGCGGAGGTGCCCGATCAGGGGGTGCGGGCGGCCCTTCTGGCCTCGGGCGAGAGCGAGCTCGAGCTGCTCGAGCCGACGGACCCCTCCACCGGGGTCGCCCGCTTCCTGGCCAAGCGCGGGGAGGGGCTGCACCATCTCTGCCTGGAGACCGACGACGTGGCCGGCGAGCTGACCCGCTTCGGCGCCCGGGGTGTCCCGCTCATCGACAGGGTCCCGAGGCCGGGGCTGGCGGGGCGGATCGGCTTCCTCCACCCCGAGGCGTGCGCCGGCGTCCTGGTGGAGCTCGCCACGCCCACCGAGGCGCGGCCGCCCGCCGCGGCGCCCCTCGGTCTCTGCCGGGTCGTCGTGGGGACCGAGGATCCAGTCGGCCTGGGCGAGCGGCTCCAGAGCCTCTTCGGCCTGCCCCTCCAGGAGATCAACGCGGGCAAGCGCGTCCAGGCGGAGGCGGGCCCCGTGGCCCTCCTGCTCGTCCCCGCCGATCAGGCCGGGGGGACTCAGGGGATGCTGGCGCTCTCGCTCCAGACCGACGATCTCGCCGCGGCGATCGCCCGCCTGGAGGCCGGGCGTCGAGGCTTCCTGCGGGGGGCCCGGGAGATCACCGTGGAGCCCGCCTCGAGCCACGGCGTGCCGCTGCACATCAGCCAGCCGTGAGGGATCAAAATCTTTAATGGGGCCGATAAAGAGAAAGCGCTTGACCTCGTCGCCGCCGCGCGCCGAGACTGATCCCCGGATCGTCGAGCGGGCCTCAAGGGCTGCCTCGTGTCGCCCGCCGCGGCATGGGGCCCAACGCGGAAGCGCAGGCATGCCGAGGGGGAGCCCATGACCAAGCACGTCGGTTCCCGGGAGAGTGCGGCCGCGCGGGTGCGGTTTGCGCCGGTGGACGGGGCGCCGGAGCTGTTCAGTCCCGCGTTCCTGGAGTACCTGGCGCGGCTCCATGACCTGTTCACGCCTCGGGTCCACGAGCTGCGCGCCGGGCGGGCGGAGATGCTGAGCGCGGCGCTCCACCGCGGGCGCCCCCCGGGCGCGCTTCCGGTCAGCGAGATCAACACGGGCGACTGGCGGGTCCCGCCCCTCCCCGACGAGCTGTGGAAGCCGGGGATCGAGATCTCGGGGCCCTGCTCCATCACCCCCATGTTCATCAACGCGCTCAACCCCGGCCCGGAAGGCGAGCGCGCCGAGGGCGACCTGGACGACGACGAGGACTCCGCCGGGCATCGCCTGATCGACACGGTGACGGCGGCCCGCAACCGGGTGCTGGCGGTCCGGCGCGAGCTCGCCTACTCGGAAGAAGGAGTACCGGCTCGCCCCCGGGGAGCTGCCGTTCTTCATGCATCGGGAGCGAGGGCTCCACCTCGACGAGCCGGAGGTGACGGTGGACGGGAAGCCGATCCCGGCCGCGATCCTCGGGATGGCCCTGACGCTCTTCCACGCGGGACGCGAGCAGGCCCGGCGGGGCCAGGGGATCTACTTCTACCTCCCCAAGGTCGAGACCCCCGACGAGGTCGCGTGGTACCGCGATCTCTTCGACGCGAGCCGCGATCTCCTCCCGCACCTCAAGGGCGCCATGATCAAAGCGGTCATCCTGGTCGAGGCGCTCCCCGCCGTCTACCGGATGGAGGAGATGCTCCACGCCCTCGGACCGTACGCCGGCGGGCTCAACGCGGCGCGCTGGGATCTCAAGGCGAGCATCTTCGAGTACGTCATGGCCGATCCACGCCAGGTCTGGCCGGACCGCTTCGGCGTGGACATCAAGACCACCCCGTTCCTCGCGAACATCTTCCGGCGCCTGGTGGCGATCTGCCTGAGGCGGGGCGCCGTCCCGATCGGCGGCATGGCCACCGCGCTCCCCAACCCCGACCCGGAGGTGAACCGGGTCGCGGCCGCCGCGATCCGCGCGGACAAGGAGTGGGAGGCCCGCCAGGGGTTCATCCGGGCGTGGGTGGCGCACATCTTCCACATGAAGACCGCGGCCGACCCGTTCAAGGAGCTCCTGGCCTCGGGGTGGAGGCCCACGCCCGGGATGGCCGATCCCGCCAACTACCCGATCCGGATCGAGGTCCCCGCGGGCCCGATCACCGTCGAGGGGACGCGCCGCAACGCGCGGATGCTCATCGAGTACGTCGAGGGGTGGTTCGGCGGGCGCGGGGCGAAAGGGATCGACAGCCTGGCCGGGAAGCCCGGGGTCCACCCCGCCCTGATGGAGGACCTCGCCACCGGGCGCATGTCGGTCGCCCAGGTCGCCCAACGTATCTTCCACGCCGCCCGAACGACCGAGGGCCCGTCCGCGGTGCACGACTTCGCGCTCGTGAAGCGGCTCCTCCAGGAGGAGGCCGAGGACATCCTCCGGGTCTCGAAGCCCGACCCCGACGCGACCGAGCGCTACCGGAAGGCCGTGAAGATCGCCATGCGCTGGATCAAGAACTACACGGAGCTGGATTTCCGGAGCCTCGGGTCCTACACGCGGGCCGAGCTCGAGGCCATCGCCGCCGCGCCCGACGCCTTTTAGCCGGCCGGCGGGACCGTGCCCGAGCCGCTCGACCCGACCGCGCCCGCCTCGACCGGCCGTCCGGCAGCCCGGGGCCGCGGCGACGCCCTCTGGCTGGTCGGACTCTGCGCCTCGCGCCTCTTCCTCACGCTGGTTTTCGTGAGCTACCCGGCCGTCCTCCCGGTGGTCCAGAAGGCCTGGGGGATGTCCGCGGCAGCGGCCGGGTCGATCTCCTCCGCCTTTCAGATCGGGTTCGCGCTGTCCCTGGTGGGCTTCTCGAGCCTGGCCGACTGGGTCGGGGCGAAGCGGGTCTACCTCTGGTCGAGCCTGGCGGCGGTCCCGGCAGCCTTCGCCTTCGCCCTGTTCTCCAGTGGCCACCTCTCGGCGTTCCTCCTCAACGGCCTCCTGGCTCTCTCGCTCGGCGGGATCTACACCCCGGGGCTCATCCTGATCGCCGACCGCTTCCCCCCTGCCACGCGGGGGCGAGCCACCGGCTTTTTCCTGGCGGCCTCCTCCTCGGGGTACGCCGCCTCGCTCCTCCTGACCGGGGCGGTGCTCGGACGCTGGGGGTGGCGGCCCGCGCTCCTCGCCGCGGCGACCGGGCCCCTGGTGGGGGCTCTGATCGCCCTGGGCGTCCTCCGCGGCACTCCCAACCGGATCCCGCCGCGCCCGGCCGGGGCGGGGTTCACCGGCGAGGTCTTGAGGAACCGCCCCGCCGCGCTGATGATCGCGGGCTACACCTTCCACTCCTGGGAGCTCCTCGGGATGTTCGCCTGGGCCCCGGCCACGGTCGCCGCGGCGCTGGCGAGCCGCGGGGCGGGCGAGCTCCGCGCCACCGGGCTCGGGGCCAACCTGGCGGCCCTCTTCCACCTCGCCGGCCTGCTGGCCTCCTCGATCGGCGGCCAGCTCTCGGACCGCTTCGGGCGGACCGCGGTGATCCTGGCGATGCTCTGGGCGAGCGCCGCCTGCTCCTTCACCTTCGGCTGGCTCGTGGGGGGCCCCCTCTGGCTCCTCCTCCTGGTGGGGCTCCTCTACGGCTTCACCGCCATCGGCGACTCGCCGGTCTTCTCGGTCGGGCTGACGGAGGTGGTGCGCCCGCACGTCCTGGGCGCCGCCTTCGGCGTCCGCTCGCTTCTCGGGTTCGGCGCCGGGGCGGTGGCCCCGCTCGCCTTCGGGGCCGTGCTCGATCTGACCAACGCCGGGGCGCCGTACCGGGTCTGGGGGTGGGCCTACACCCTGCTCGGCCTGGGCGCCCTCGGCGCCATCGCGACCATGCTCTGGCTCCGGCGCCTCCCGGAGAGCCGGCGGCTCGCGGGGGGCCTCCGGTAGATACTCGGAGGGAGGCGCTGCCCCCCTTCCGAACCTCCCCCCTTGGGTTGCGTCGGCAAAGCCGCCGCTCGGAGCGGACCATCTAACCGCGAGCCGAGGGTCCAGAGGTCGCGAGCCGCCCGGGGCGTTACTCGGGGAGGCGGGGATCGCGGTGCCCGGTCGGCTTGACAGCCCCCGGGGAATGCCCGAGAGTGGCAGGCGATGGCGGCGGCTCCGACCATGAGACGCCTGGTGATCCGCCCCGGCGGCCTCGGCGACCTCCTCCTCACCCTGCCCGCCCTGGCACACCTGGCCGAGCGCCTCCGGGCTGAAATCGAGATCGCCGGCGACCCCGCGCGCCTGGCGCTCCTCGCCGGGAGCCCGTACGCGACCCGGTGCCTCTCCCTCGAGGAGCTCGGGCTCCACGCCCTGTTCACCCCCGACCCCCCGCCCGAGCTCCTCGCCCGGCTCCGCGCGTACGACGCGATCGTCTCCTGGTTCGGGGCCGGGGATCCCGTTTACCGGGCTCACCTCGAGGCCCTGGGCCCGCCGGTCGTGATCGCCCGCGGCACCCCGGCCCCCGAGGCCCGGGTCCACGTGAGCCGCCACCTCCTCCTCACCCTCGCCCCCTTGCTCCCGCCCCCGCCCGAGATCCCGCCGGTGCGCCTCGCCCCGACCGCTCGGGAGCGG
>JACPHL010000228.1 GCA_016188625.1 Candidatus Rokuibacteriota bacterium
CCGAACCTCCCCCCGAGGGTTGCGCGGGCGAAGCCCGCGCTCGGAGCGGACTATCCAATCCGCGAGTCGAGGGATGGGGCAGGGGCCCCAGCCCAGGGGGATTCCAAGGGGGGCCCGCCCCCTTGGGCCTTGGGGTGACAGCGAGCGGAGCGAGCGCCAGAGGGGCGGAGCCCCTATGGGGAGCGCCTTGAGGCCGCAGGCCCCGAGGCGCGACGGGTCCAGAGCGGCGCGTCCCGCCTCATGGCCGGGCGCGCCCGCGCCCGGGGACGTCGGGGCGCTCGTGCTGCAGGCCCATCGCCTCCTCTTCCGGCATTTCCGCACCTTCGTCGGGCTCCTGGCCCTCCCCCATGCGGTCGGCTTCGCCCTCGTCCTCGTCGCCCTGCGCGGGTCCCCGCGCGCCCTCGTCCTCCCGCTCCTGGCGGCGTGGGGGGTCGTCTACCTGGCGGCGTGGACCGCGCTGATCTGGGCCATCTGGGAGGCGATCGGGGGGCGGCGGGTCGGGATCCTGCGCGCCCTGCGCGAGGTGACCCCGGGGGTGCTGGGGCGGCTCCTGCTCACCCATCTCCTGGCCGTGGCCCTGCTGAGCCTGGCCCTGGGCGTCCTGGTGGCGATCCTCGCCCCCCTGGGCGCCCTCGCGGGCCCCGTCGCGGCGCTCCTGGGCGGCGCGGTCGGGGCCGTCTTCGTCGTGGGGGCGTGGCTCCTGCCGGTCCTCTTCCTCCCCCAGGTCGTGATCCTGGAGGGGGCGGGCGGGCTCGCCGCCCTCGCCCGCGGCCGCGCCATCGTAGCCGGCCGGCGCTGGCGCATCCTCGGGTTCTGGGCGCTCTTCACGCTGCTGGAGGGGCTGGTCTCGTGGGGTTTCTCGGCCTGGCCCCCCGTGCAGGCGTTCGCCCAGCTCGTGGTCGCCCCGATCGGCGCCATCTGGGTCACCCTCCTCTACGCCGAGGGCCCGCGTCCGTCCGGCGCCGGCCCCGGACCGCGACGGGGGGAGGGATGAGATGGAGCTGAGCCGGGACGAGTTCGAGGGCCTGGTCCACACGGCCCTGCGGGGCCTCCCCCGGCGCTTTCGCCGGAAGCTCCAGAACATCGCCGTGGTCGTGGAGGAGTGGCCCGACGACGAGACGCTCGAGGAGATGGAGATCGAGCCGCCGGACACCCTCTACGGCCTCTACCGCGGGGTCTCCCTGGAGCGCCGGGGGTCGTGGTACGGCGGGGTCCTTCCCGACGTCATCACCATCTACCGGGGCCCGATCCTGGAGACCTGCGAGACCCCCGAGGAGATCGAGGCCCTGGTCCAGGACGTGGTGGCCCACGAGATCGGCCACTACTTCGGGCTGGACGACGAGCGCCTCGAGGAGCTCGAGGCCGGGGACGACTGAGCGCGGCCACCCTGCCGGCACTGTCCGAATTCCTTGCCCGCACGCCCGCTTCGGGCGATCCCTCGCGCCGGCCCCGGGAATAAAAGTGGTTTTCCCGAAAGCGGGTTTGGGGGATTTTCAACCCGAGTCCCGACCCCGGATATTTTTTGCTTGACAGGGGTTTCAATATCTACTAGTTTTTCAGCAGACGCTGAAAATGATCGCACAACTGAAACCATGCTGCAGTCCCGCGAAATCAAAAAGCAGGCGGCTCAGCGGCTGCGTGAGGTCTTCCCTCTCGCCCGGGAGTGGCAGGAGTCCATCGACTCCCAGGTGGGCGGCCAGCCGGTGGACATCCTGGTGAGGTTCCGGATGGGGGGGGAGGAGAAGACGCTGCTCTGCGAGGTCCGATCGGTCGGCCAACCGCGCTACATCCGGGAGGCGATCACGCGCCTGGCCAACCTTCGCCAGCAGCTCCCCGACAGCTACCCGATCGCCGTCGCCACCTACATCAGCCCCCAGTCCGCCGCGCTCCTCAGGCGGAACGGCTGCGGCTACCTCGACCTCTCGGGGAACTGCTATCTCGCCTTCGACAACGTCCTCATCGAAAAGGAGGGGAAGCCCAACCTCCGCCCGGCCACCCGCCCGCTCAAGACCCTCTTCGCCCCCCGCGCCACCCGCGTCGTCCGCGCCCTCCTCGCCGAGCCCCAGCGCCCCTGGCATCTCGAGGAGCTGGCCCGCGCCGTGGGGGTGAGCCTCGGCCATGCCCACAACGTGGTGAAGCGGCTCGGGGACCTCGAGTGGGTGGCGCGGGACGAGGCCAACCGGATCCGCCTCGCGGCCGCGGGCGAGCTCCTGGATGCCTGGCGGGAGGAGTACACCTATCGGGCCAACGCCCTCCACGCCTACGTCTCCCAGGAAGGGGTCAAGCGCCGCCTCATGGAGGCCATCGCGCGCTACGCCAAGGGGCAGGGGACCCCCTACGCCTTCACCCTCCACGCCGGGGCCTCCCTCGTGGCCCCGCAGGTCCGGGTCCCGACGATCCACTGCTACTGGGCGGGAGACCCCGAGCCGCTGGCCCGGGCCCTCGGCCTCCAGCCCGTGGAGGGCGAGGGGTCTGTCTATCTCCTCACCCCCTACGACATGGGCGTCTTCTACGCCCCCCTGCAGAAGGGGGGGCTGGCCGTCGTCTCGCTCCCCCAGCTGTACGTGGACCTCTACCACCATGAGCGGCGCGGTCGCGAACAGGCCGAGAAGCTCCGGCGGGATGCGATCGGCTACTGAGCTGCCCCGCGCAGTGGGCCGGGGGAACGCCGGGGCCGGGGGAAGGAGGTGAGCACCGAGTGGCGAAGAGGAAGAAGGCGGCTGCCAAGAAGAAGAGATAGCGGAATAACGCAGCTGAGCCGCCGGGAGGCCGGAGCCTCCCCGCGGACCCTGCGGGAAAGGGGGTGATTACCTAGATGGCGACCAAGAAGAAGGCTGCCAAGAAGAAGAAGAAGTAGGAGGGAACCACCCGAGGGTGGGGGGTGAACCAGACCCCCCACCCGGACTCATCGATCCCAGCGAGGGGGGCCGGCCTCGGCCCCCCTCGTGATCTCTCGACTCAGAGGGCCCTGACGACCTTGCCGGCGCGGAGGCAGCGGGTGCAGACCTTCACCCGGCGCGTCTGCCCGTGGACGACGGCGCGGAGGCTGACCAGGTTGGGGAGCCAGCGACGCGTGCTGACGTTATGGGCATGGCTGATCCGGTGGCCGACCACCGGCCCCTTGCCGCAGAGATCACAGCGCTGCGCCATTCGGACGACTCCTCCGGGTGTCTCGCTGGGAGTGGCTTGTCGGGACAAGCACCCCTTTATAGCATAGGTGCGGAGGCCTGACAACCCCCCCCTCCAGATGGCCAAGCCACAGCCGACCGGCCAGGGCCTCCGCGCCTCGCTCCAGTACCTGAAGGGGGTGGGGCCGAAGCGGGCCCGCCTCCTCGCCCGCCTGGGCCTCGAGAGCGTCGAGGACGCCCTCCACTTCCTCCCCCGCCGCTACGAGGACCGGAGCCGGTTCGTCCCCTTCCGCCAGCTCCGGGAGGGGGAGCCCCAGGCCTCGGCGGGCACGGTCGTGGGGGTGAGCCGTCCGCCCAGGGGGGGCCGGGCGCCACTGAAGGTCCTCTTCCGGGACGACTCGGGCTTCCTCGCCGCGGTCTGGTGGAACCAGCCCTACCTGACCGAGACCTTCCGCCGGGGGCAGCGCGTGGTCCTCTACGGGAAGGTGGCCCACTACCGGAACGGCCCCCTCGAGCTGCAGCACCCCGAGTTCGAGATCGTCGAGGACGACGACGAGGAGTCGCTCCACATGGGCCGCCTGGTCCCCGTCTACCCCTTGACCGAGGGGCTGACCCAGCGGCCGATGCGGTCGCTCCTCCACCGGGTGGTGGAGGCCCACGCGGATCGGGTGCCCGACCCGCTCCCGCCCGAGCTCCTCGGCCGCCGCCGCCTCGTCCCCCTGGCGCGGGCGCTCCGTGCCGTCCACTTCCCCGAGGCCGAGGAGGCGGCCCGGGCCGCCCGCCGGCGCCTGGCCTTCGAGGAGTTCCTCCTCCTCCAACTCGGCCTGGCGATCCGCCGTCGGCGTGAGGGGGCGCGGCCGGGGATCGCCCTGGACCCGCCGGGCGAGCTGGTCGCCCGCCTCAGCCGGGGCCTCCCCTTCGCCCTGACGGCCGCCCAGGAGCGGGTCTGGGAGGAGATCCGCCGCGACCTCGCCCGGCCGGTCCCGATGAGCCGCCTCCTCCAGGGCGACGTGGGCTCGGGGAAGACCATCGTGGCCACCCTCGCCCTCCTCACCGCCGTCGAGGCCGGCTACCAGGCGGCCTTGATGGCCCCGACCGAGATCCTGGCCGAGCAGCACTGCCTCACCCTCCGGGGGCTCCTCGCGCCGCTCGAGGTCCCGGTGGCCCTCCTGACCTCGGGGCTCAAGGGCGGCGAGCGCGAGACCGCCCTGGCGGTGGCCCGGAGCGGCCGGGCGGCCGTCGTGATCGGGACCCACGCCCTCATCCAGGAGGGCGTCGAGTTCGCCCGCCTCGGGCTCGCCGTCGTGGACGAGCAGCACCGCTTCGGGGTGCTCCAGCGGGGTGCCCTCCGGGCCAAGGGCGGGGCCCCCGACGTCCTGGTGATGACCGCCACCCCGATCCCGCGCACGCTGGCCCTCACCCTCTACGGGGACCTCGACCTCTCGGTGCTCGACGAGATGCCGCCCGGGCGCCAGCCGATCCGCACCGAGTGGCGGACCGGGTCCCGCCGGGCGCGCATCTACGAGTTCCTGCGGGGCGAGCTGGCGCGGGGGCGCCAGGTCTATGTGGTCTGCCCGCTGGTGGAGGAGTCGGAGGCCTCCGATCTCAAGGCGGCCACCGAGATGGCCGAGCGGCTCGAGACGGAGGTCTTCCCGGAGCACCGGGTGGGGCTCCTCCACGGCCGGCTGCGCTTCGAGGAGAAGGAGGCCGTGATGCGGGCCTTCAAGGCCGGGACCCTCCACGTTCTGGTGACGACCACGGTGATCGAGGTGGGGATCGACGTCTCCAACGCCTCGGTGATGCTGGTCGAGCACGCCGAGCGCTTCGGGCTGGCCCAGCTCCACCAGCTCCGCGGCCGCGTGGGGCGCGGCCCGGCGCGCTCCTACTGCGTCCTGCTCACGGGGGAGCCGCTGAGCGAGGAGGCGCGGCGGCGCCTTCTGGCGATGACCGAGACCCAGGACGGCTTCCGGATCGCCGAGGTGGACCTGGAGATCCGGGGACCCGGCGAGTTCTTCGGGACGCGCCAGTCCGGGCTCCCGGAGCTCCGGATGGCGGACCTCCTCAGGGACGGCCCGATCCTGGAGGAGGCCCGGCAGGAGGCCTTCGCCCTCGTCGAGGAGGACCCACAGCTCGCCCGCCCGGAGCACCAGGCCCGCCGCGAGG
>JACPHL010000236.1 GCA_016188625.1 Candidatus Rokuibacteriota bacterium
ACTCCGGCGCATCTCGTCGCCGGCCCCGGGGCGCTCGACCTTGATCACCTCGGCCCCCATGTCGGCAAGGATCATGGTGCAGTCCGGGCCCGCGATGTTCTCGGTTAAGTCGCGGACCTCGAGACCGGCGAGGGGCTCGGGAAGGGTCAGGCTCCGCCTCCGTGGCTCAGGGGGTTCGACGGGCTCCGCCCGGGTGAGGGGCGGCGGGACCGACGGTGACGCCAGTATAGAGAGGCCGCTCCGGGTGCGTCAAGCCGAGCCTTGCCCGGCGCCCGCCAGGTACCAGTCCAGGATCTCCGAGCCGGTCCAGAAGAGGACGTCCTGGTGGCGGCGGATGTGCTGGATCGCCGCCTCCAGGTAGCGGACCCGGTGGGGAACCCCCATCAGGTAGGGGTGGAGCCCTATCGGCATTACCCGCGCGGATTCCTCGCCCTCCGCGTAAAGGATGTCGAACTGCTCGGTCGCCCGGCGGAGGAACTCCTGGGGCGGCTGGTGCTGGATCATGAAGAGGGGGCTGTCGTTGACCTCGAGGGTGTAGGGGATCGCGACGAGGCGGCGACCGCCCGCGACGCGGAGCTCCTGGGGCTGATCGTCGAGAACCCAGTCGCAGCAGTACTCGATCCCCTCCTCCGCCAGGAGGTCCGGGGTCTCCCAGGTCTCGATGAGGCCGGGGCCGAGCCAGCCCCGGGGCGGCTTCCCCGAGGCCTCGCGGATGAGCCGGATCGTCTCGCGGATGGTGGCCTGCTCGTCCTCGACCCGGTGGAGCGGCGTCTGGACTACGCCGTGCCCCATCAGCTCCCAGCCGGCCGCCAGCGAGGCCTCGACGACCTGGGGGTAGGAGCGGCAGACCGAACCGTTCAGGGCGACGGTGGCCTTAACGGCGTGGCGGTCCAGGACGGCCTTGATCCGCCAGAAGCCGACCCGCATCCCGTACTCGTGCCAGGCCCAGTTGGGGACGTCGGGGACCGGCCCGGGGCCGCCGGCGGGCGGGGTGAGGACCGGGCGCGGGATCGGCGCGTCGAGGGGCCACTCCTCGACGTTGACGACGCAGAAGACCGCGACCCGCGCCTTCCCCGGGAGGGTCAGCGCCACCCGCCCCGCCATCGGGAGATAGTCGATCCGCTTCATCGCCACTCGGCTCGGCCTCCTCGCTCGGACTCGACCGCGGCCGTCCGACCCGCCGCGCCCCCTGACTCTACGGGATTCCCCTCCCCCTGTCGAGGGCTTCGGCTTCCATCCGTCCTGTTGACACCCGAAGGCCGTCGGCCTAACGTATCAAGCGTCGTGCCAGGGGCGGAGGGCCATGGTCACAGTCGCTCACGTTCAGTCGGCCGAGGAGGTGGAGCAGGCGCGGCGGCTGTTCCTGGAGTATGCCGCGTCGCTGGGGTTTGATCTGTGCTTTCAGGGGTTCGACGAGGAGCTGGCGGGGCTGCCGTGGGAGTATGCGCCGCCGGACGGTCGGCTGCTGTTGGCAATGGATGACGGGCAGCCAGCCGGGTGCGTGGCTCTGAGGAAGATCGGCGACGGGGTCTGTGAGATGAAACGGCTGTACGTCCGGCCGGAGTTTCGAGGGAAAGGGATCGGCCGAGGCCTGGCCGTGGCCATCATCGACGAGGCGCGGGAGATCGGGTACGCGCAGATGCGGCTCGACACCGTCCCGTCGATGAAAGAGGCGATCGCCCTCTACCGGGACCTGGGGTTCAAGCCCATCGAGCCGTATCGCGACAACCCGATCGAGGGGGCCCTCTTCATGGAGCTGGCCTGGTGATGTGAGCGAGGGCGGGATGGGCGTCTTTGCGTTTACGAATGCGGGGGTGATCGACGGGACCGGGGCCGAGTCCATCGAAGGCGCCACGGTCATCGTCGAGGACCAGCTGATCCGCGAGGTGAGCCCGGGACGCTCAGCCATCCCGAAGGGCGCGACCACCCTCGACCTCCGGGGGCGGACCCTGATGCCCGGCCTCACCGACGCCCACTTCCACGCCTGCGCGGTCGAGGCGAACGTCATGGACCAGCACCGCCTCGTCCCCCCGAGCCTCGCGGCCCTCAAGGCCGCCCGGCGCCTCGAGGCTGCCCTCGCCCGCGGCTACACGACCCTCCGCGATGCCGGCGGGGCCGACGCCGGGTTCCGGGAGGCGGTCGCCCAGAGGGTCGTGCGCGGCCCGCGCCTCCTCGTCTCCGACCGCTTCATCTCCCAGACCGGCGGCCACGGCGATCTCCGGCAGCGCCCCGAGACCCAGCTCCACGACTGCTGCATCGGGATGACCGGCGTGATCGCCGACGGCCCGGACGAGGTCAGAAAGGCCGCGCGCGAGGCCCTCCGACGCGGCGCCGACCAGATCAAGGTCATGGCCTCGGGCGGCGCGATGTCCCCCACCGACGAGCTCGAGAGCGCCCAGTTCACGGTGGAGGAGCTCCGGGCCGCGGTCGAGGAGGCGGCCGCGGCGGGAACCTACGTCCTGGCCCACGCCTACTCCGCCCGCGCGATCAAACAATGCGTGGCCGCGGGCGTCCGCTCCATCGAGCACGGGAACCTTATGGACGAGGAGGCCGCGCAGGCCATTCGGTCGGCGGGGGCCTTCCTGGTCCCGACCATGGTCACCTTCGAGGCGATCGCCCGCCACGGCAAGGAGTACGGGATCCCGGAGTCGAGCCTCAGGAAGATCGAGCAGGCGCGCGAGCGGAGCGTGGAGTCGCTGGCCCTGGCCCGGCGCCTCGGCCTCCGGATCGGCTCGGGGACCGACCTCCTCGGCCCCATGGAGAGCTACCAGTCCCTCGAGCTCGAGCTGAAGGGGCAGGTCCTCTCCCCGATGGAGGTCCTCGTCGCCGCCACCCGCACCAACGCCGAGCTCTTCGGCTGGGGCGACCGGATCGGGACGGTGGAGCCGGGCAAGCTGGCCGACCTCCTGGTCGTCGAGGGGGACCCGCTCCGCGACCTGGGCCTCTTCCAGCGCCACGAGGAGACCGTCCGCTTCGTGATGCTGGAGGGGGAGATCGCCGTCAACCGCCTCGGCTGATCCCCTCCCCTGCCGGGACGGCCGAGCCGAGGACGTGAGGCCGGACCCACGGCGGCCCGAACTCGACCCGCTCGATCTGGACGACCCGGAGTCCCGCCTCGCGCAGCGTCCCCACGGTGTCCCGGTTCGGGTGGCAGCCCGCCGCCAGCCGGCGCTGGAGCGGGGTGAGGAGATCCTGGAGCCTCGCCCGGCCGGGCGTCTCCGCTCGGACGTGCTCGAGGAAGACGAGCCGCCCGCCGGGTTTGAGGACGCGCGCGACCTGGCGAACGGCCCCGGCCGGATCGGCGATGGTGCAGAAGACCAGGGTCGCGACGACCGTGTCGAAGCTCGCGGCCCGGAACGGGAGCGCCTCGGCCACCCCCTCGACGAGCCGCACCGGGACCGGCGCTCGGCGAGACTTCGGGAGCGCCCGGCGGTACATGTGGAGGTCGGGCTCGAGCACGGTCACCCGGCTCACGCCCGCCGGGTAGTGGGCCAGGTTCCGGCCGGTCCCGCCGCCGATCTCCAGGACCTCGCCCGAGGCCATGCCGACCACCCTCCGCCGATGCTCCGCCAGCCCCCGTCGCTCCGCGGCCTCGCAGAGCCAGTCGTAGAGCGCCGCGACCCAGGGGTGCCGGATCGCCTTGCCGCAGGGTTCTATCCTGTCGGTCATCTCATTCTTCCGGCGCGCCTGTCACCGGCTCGCCCCGCCGTCGCCGGAGGCCGACGGGCCGGGCTTGGCCCGGGCGGCCGTTGAGGGAGGCGTAGAGGCCCCCCCAAGGATTAGAGCGCATGATCGACACCCTCGTGGACGAGGAGGAGCATCACGACCAGGTAGGCCAGGAGCAGGCCCAGGGCGAGGTTCAGGGCGAAGAGCGCCCTGGGCAGCCGCCCCGAAGGCCTGTCGGGGGCGAGGGCCGTCCTCCGCGCCAGGAGCGTGAGGCCAGCCGTCGCCAGGAGGATGGCGCCGGCCACGGCCAGCTTGGCCGTGAAGAGGTGCGTATAGGTGACCCCGAAGCGGAAATGCCGGAGCGCCTCGAGATTGGACGGGAGCGGCAGGACCGCGAACGGGACCCAGGTGACGAGCTGGCCCGCCCCGCTCAGGAGCTGAATGCCGAGGGCCGCCCACGCCCAGGCCACGAGGCGCCCGAGCGGAAGCTGAGAGACGTTGAGGCCGAGAGCCATCAGCCCGAGCCAGAGGCCGAAGCCGAGGAGGTGGAGGCCTCGGAGCCCGATCGCTGCCAGAGCCGGGCCCTGGAGCAGGATCGCGAAGCCCTCGGAGGCCACCTGGCCGCCCGGGACTCCGACCGACGCCGGCGGCTCGGGGCCGAGCCGCCCGCCGAAGGGGTGGAGCGCCGTCGGGTAGAGGTCGGCGGCCTCGTGGAGGAGCAGGACCACGGCGGTCAGGACGACCAGGGCGAGGCCGAGCCCGGAGGCCCCGGCCAGGTATGCCCGCCGGAGCCGGGTCGCGGCGATCCGGCCCCGGAGGTGGAGGACGCTGACGACCAGGGTGTAGAGGAGCGCCAGCCCGTAGACGCCGAGCTTGGCGGCCAGGGCGACCGAGTAGGTCACCCCGAAGGGGGCCCGGGAAACCTCGGCGAGGTTCAGGAGGCTCGGCGTCGGGGCGATCCCGGCGCTGTACTCCATGTTGTAGCTCCCGGTCAGCAGCAGGACGAGGAGGAGCGGCCAGGCCGCGAGGAGCAGGCCGTCGAGCCGCCCGACCCCGAGGAGCCAGGCCCCCTGGGTCGCCCCGAGCCAGAAGGCGAAGGCGGTCAGATGGCCCCACTGGATCGTCAGGTGGAGCCAGGCCCGCCAGCCCAGGAAGATCTCGGGGTCGGCGTGCTCCTCGCCCGGGAGCGTATGCGCCCAGGCCGGCAGGGCGGCCCCCAGGGCGAGGATCAGAGCCGCGGCGAGGGCCACCGCATCGGCCCAGCGGGGCTTACCGGGGGGGCTCGGCACGCGGCCCAAGCCTCACGGCCTCGGCCCGCTGTCGGGCGCGCTCCTCGGCCCCCAGCATCCGGGCGATCAGGACCAGGATCGGGATCAGGTACATGTGCCCGCTCCCCCACATGAGCCCGCCCGCCAGGGCCTGGTCGTCGAGGGGGGTGAACCCCCAGAGGCGCGGCGTGGCGATGTAGTAGGGGTAGAGGACGCGGCCGGTGAGGCCGATCAGCGCCCCGAGCGCGGTGTTCTGGGCCGTGGCCGCCAGGAGGTAGAGGATGTGGCCGGCGTGCGGCCGGCCGTGGAGCCGTGGAGCCGGGTTGACAACGCGCCACCAGAAGAGGAGCCCGGTCCCGAAGAAGGTCAGATGCTCCAGATCGTGGATCAGCTCGTGCTCCAGGGCCGCCTGGTACGCCACCGGCAGGTGCCAGGCCCAGAGCGTCCCCACATGGACGAGCCAGGCCACCGGCAGGAGGGTCAGGGTGAAGAGGACGCGGCGCACCGGGGTCCGGCGGGTGAGGAGGCGGCCGACCCTCGGGCGGGCGCGCGCCGGCAAGCCCCACAGGACCACGGGGAAGGGGTTGGCGAGAAGCAGGAGCGGCGGCGCCATCATGTTGAGGAGCAGGTGCTGGGCCATGTGGAAGGTGAACATCCACGAGGCCCAGTGATCGATCGGCGAGAGGAGCGCCAGGCCGACTGTCCCGAGGCCGGTCAGGTAGAGGGCGAGCCGCCAGCCGCGAGCCAGGCGCCGGTACCCTCGCCGCCGGAGCCGCCGCCACCCGACGAGATAGGCGCCGGCGAGCGCTGCGACGACCAGGATGACGTCCGGCCGCCAGCTCCACGGGGCGAGGAGCGTCAGGCCTGCCTCAGGGATAGCGGTCACCCCGCGGGAGGGGCGCTGCGACGCGCGAGGTCACCGGCCGTCCGCGGGCCCTCCTTGAGCAGGACCCTCAGGCTCTGGCGGAGGCGAACGAGGGCTTCCGGGTCGGCGCTCTGGAAGTAGCCCCGGATCCGCGCCCGGCGGTCCACCACGACGAAGCGGGAGCTGTGCATGATCGGGGCGCGATCTTCGGGGTGCGCCCAGGGCGGGGCGGGGCCGAGGAGCGGGCCGACCCGGGCGAGGAGCGCCGAGGCCGGTCCCCGAGGGGCGAGGGCGGAGTCGGCCACCCCGAGACGGAAGCCGTCGATGGCGAGGCGGTAGATGACCTCGCGCCGGCCGGTCAGGAAGAGCCAGCGCTCCGGGTCGGCCCGGTACCGGGCCGCGTACTCGGCGAGGACCTCGGGGGTGTCGTGCTCCGGATCGACGGTGATCGAGACGAGCCGGAGGTCGGGCTCCCCGCGCAGCTCGGCCTGGAGGCGGGCCAGGTGGGCGCTCTGGAGCGGGCAGGTCTCCGTACAGTCCGTGTAGATGAAGTTGGCGATCCAGACCTTGCCGAGGAGGTCGGCCCGGGTGATCCGCCGCCCGCTCCGCTCGATCAGCGCGAAGTCGGGGACCTCGCCGTAGACCTCCAGCCTCTCCAGCTCGGCGCGGCCGCCGGACGGCCCCGGGGCGCCGGCGGGCCCGGGGAGCAGCCATCGGGACGCCGCCACCACGCCGACCCCGGAGAGCCCGAGCAGGAGGAGCCCCACGACCAGGAGGCGCCCCTTCTTCCCTCCCCGTCCCATCGAACTCACCATGCCTCAGCGCTCCATCAGCAGGCCCCGAAGGACCGTCCTGGACTCGGCGTCCGTCCAGTCGCGCGACCCCACGACCCGCGCCGCGACCTTCCCCTGCCGATCGATCAGGAAGGTGACCGGGATCGCGTAGAGGGCGTAGCGCTTCGCCGCCTCGCCGTCGTCGAGGACGACCGGGAAGGTCAGGCCGTGGGCCTTGAGGAAGGCCCGGACGGCCGCGGCGCTCTCCCGGTAGTTCACGCCCAGGACCACCAGGCCGTTCGGCCCCAGCTCCCGGTGGAGCTTCTCCAGGAGGGGCATCTCCTCGCGGCAGGGGAGGCACCAGGTGGCCCAGAAGTTCAGGAGGACCACCCGGCCGCGGAGGCCCTCGAGGCTGACCGTCCGGCCCTCGAGGTCGGGGAGGGCGAAGTCGGGGGCCGGCTCCCGGGCCTTGAGGATCTCGAACGGCGCGGGGAGCTGAGCCTCCGCACTCCCCGCGACGAGGGCGAGGAGACCGCTCAAGACCACCAGCCGGGCCAGGCGCCGACGACCCACGTGCTCAGTGGCCCTTGTGCCCCTCCTGGCGGAACGGCGGGTGGTAGATGGAGGCCGTCGAGGGCCCACCCACCCGGACCAGCACCTGATCGCTCATCCAGGTGTTGTCGGTCACCCCGGCGAACTCCGGGCCGGGACCGACCAGGACGGCGATCTGGTAGGCGCGCCCCCGCGCCCAGGCCGTGTCCCCAAGGCTCGCGTTGTTGAGCGGCATCACGAACTCGTACTCCCGCACCGCGCCCGCGTCCCGGTGGGCCGCCTCGATCAGGTTCGGCTGGGGATCCTGGACCAGGTCCCCGGCCGCCATTCAGGTGTGGATCCCCTGGGTCTTCCGGGTGCCCGGGGTCGTCTGACCGGGGACGTCGGTGACGAAGTGGTCCGCCACCCCCTTGGCGGTCAGGAGCTTGGCGTCGTTGAAGTCCCCGATCATCCCGTGGTGCTCGAAGTCCTTGAAGAGGAGGGCCACCCAGCTCGAGGCGGGGGCGCGGACCGCCCAGGCGATCCGATCCCCGAGGAGCTTGGCCCTGATCTCGATCTGGTACTGCCGAGCGGTCACCCGGACCGCCTGGCCCGGCCCCCCTCAGCCGTACTCGGTCATCGTGTCCTTCGCGGGGCCGACCCGGACGACCATCCGGGCGGCGTCCGCCCACTCGGCGGCCTCGATCCGCCCATCCACAACCGGAGGCGTCCCGTCCCGGATGATGAAGTGGCTGTCGAACGAACCGCATCACGACGATCCCCGACCCGATCCCACAGCCGGGGCCGTAGACATCCCCCGTGATCGCCGAGACGTGGACGTGGGCGTGGGAGGTGACATACGCGAGCGGCCCGACATGGACCCCCTCGGCCAGGCCCGGGACCTCGGCGTGGTACATGTAGACGAAGTCGCCGTGGTCGTAGGTGAACCCCTCGAACTCCATGTGGCCGTACTTCGGATGGGTCTTCTCGAGGTAGCGCCGGGCGATCGCCTCGGCCAGACCGCTCTCGACCCTGACCGCGGAGGCCGGCAGGAGTACGCTCCCGTCCGCCAGTTGGTAGAACCCGATGCCCCGATGATCCTGCCGCTCCTTTCCGCCCAGCGCCTTCGGGTCGTCGGCGATGGTGGCGGTGACGCCCCCGCACGCCTCGGCCACCGCCGCCAGGCCCCCGACCAGGAACCAGACGCTCAGTGCCGCTCCGATCAGGCATCTCATGGAACTCCTCCCCCCTGTCGGGTTCAACCTGTCACCATTCTAGCCCCCTTCGAGGGCCCCCGCCACTCCCGCTCCGTTCACCGGATGGAGAGGTACTCCCCCCTCCCCTCACCGGCGCTGACGACCCCCTCGAGGGCCTCGTCCAGCCGGGCCGTGATCGTCCCGAGCCCGAGGAGCCCGATGTGCTTGTAGGTGATCCGCCCGCTCTGGTCGATGATGAAGGTCTCCGGGACCCCCCAGAGCCCGTAGTCGATGGCGATCCGGCTCCCCCGGTCGATCCCGTTGGGGTAGGTGATGCCGAACTCCTCGAGAAAGGCCCTGGCGGCGGGCTCCTGATCCTGGATGTTCACGCCGACGAAGACCACGTCCCGATCCTTGTACGCCCGCGAGGCGGCCTCCAGGGTCCGCGCCTCGGCCCGGCAGGGCGGGCACCATGAGGCCCAGAAGTTCAGGAAGACCACCTTGCCTTGAAGATCCTCCAGGCTCAGCGTCCCCCCCTCGAAGAGGGGGAGGGTGAAGGGCGGGGCGGGCCGCCCGATCAGGGGCGAGGGGATGTCGCGAGGGCTCCGGGTGAAGCCCCACGCCAGGAGCCCGATGATCGGGACGACGATCGAGAGCGAGATCAGCAGCCTCTTCCACATCGGTTCAGTACCGGATCACCTCGCGGGGCGCCGGATAGGCCTCGTAGATGGTGAGGCTGTGCACGCCCCTGGCGCGGTGCCGGATGTACATCGCGCGCTGGTGGGCGAGGGCGGTCTGGAAGCGCTCCTCCCCGACGACCCGCGACCCCCGATGCGCCCGGCGGGCCGCCTCCGGGTCGTCGAAGACCATGACCACGACGTTGTCGCGGTCCCCGTACTCCCGACGCAACGCCTCCCCGAGGGCCCGGAGGCCTTCCACGGTCGGCTCGGGCCCAGTGGCGATGAACAGCCCTTCACCTCCCGGGAGCGGCCAGCGCGCCACCTCCCGGTACCCGCGGGCATCCACCCCGAGCACGCGCAGCCCGGCCAGCGCGCCGGCCGCGAGCGCCCCCGTTCCGGCCGCGACCCAGAGCAGGAACCGCCGCCGGAGCGCCGGGGCCCCGGCCGACCGCCCGACCAGGGCCGAGGCCACGCGATCCCGCCACGACCCGTCAATCGTCTTCTCCCTCATCCCGCTGGGCCCGGCCCCGCCAGCCTGGTGGGAACCCCCAGAGAGCAGCGGTCTCAACCCCGGACGACGGGCATCAGCCGCGCCGGACGCCGGGCCCACCAGGCCCCGAGCGCCGCGGCCACCAGGAGGACGCTGATCGCCTGGGGGACGACGATCCCTGCCATCACGGGCGGATCCCCGCGGAGGAACTCCAGGCCAAAGCGTGTGATGCCATATCCGACGGCGTAGGCCAGGGTCGCCGCGCCGTCCTGCGTGGCCCGTCGGCTCACCCGCCAGACCAGGAGGAAGGCCGCCAGATAAGCCAGGAGCTCGTAGATCTCGATCGGGTGCAGCGGCACGCCGAGCGGAGCCATCGCGCGCGGATCGGTGAAGGTGATGGCCCAAGGCAGCGTCGTCGGCTTGCCGTAGGTATCGCCGTTGAGGAGGCAGGCGATCTGCCCGACCGTCTGCCCCAGGATGAGGCCGGGGGCTGCGATGTCGGCGAACCGCCAGAACGAGAGGCCCCGCCGACGGATGAACCAGACACCGGCCAGCAGGCCGCCCAGGAGGGCGCCGTGGACCGCCAGGCCGCCGTGCCAGATCGCGAGGATCTCCAGCGGGCGGGCGAGGTAGTAGCCGGGCTGGCTGAGCAGGACGTAGTAGAGCCGCGCCCCGACGAGCCCGGCCAGGCCGCCGAAGGAGGCGAAGTCGTAGACCAGGGCGGGGTCCAGGCCCTTCCGCCGTGCCTCCCGGGCGCTCCACCACGCCCCCACCACGACGGCGACCACGACGAAGACCCCGTAGGAGCGGAGCTGCCACCACCCGAGGTCGATCAACACGGGATACACGGGCGATCTCCCTAAGACGCTCCGTCACCTTCATCGGGGGATGCAGACCGTCGGCGCCCGTCCACCCAGGCTCCTCCACCTCCCGGCTCGTCCGCTGGCATCTTCGCCACGGCCCGGGGCGGCCACGGCCAGAACCCCGGGACCCGGGCCGCGTACTCCTGGAAGGCCGGGCCGAAGCGGGCAGCCAGCTCCTCGTCCTCCCGCCTGGCCTGGCGGACGTACATGACGATGAGGACCGGGGCCATCAGGAGCGTCGGGAGGGTCGGCCACTGCATGTTGAAGGCGAGGACGATCAGGATCAGGCCCAGGTACTGGGGGTGCCGGAGCCAGGCGTAGAGGCCGGTGGTCACCAGCCGATCCCGCTGGTGGTAGACCTGCTGCCAGCCCAGGGCGACCAGGGCCACCCCCGAGGCGATCAGGCCCGTGCTCACCACCATGACCAGGTAGACCCCGAGGTGGAGCGGGAGGAGGCCCGCGCGGTCCAGGAGGTACGCCCAGAGGTGGCTCTCGTCCAACCCGAAGGCCCGGGGCGAGAGGCCAAGGAAGGGCGCGAGCAGATAGATGGTCAGCGGGACCCCGAACATCTCGGTGAACAGGGAGAGCAAGAAGGCCATGTAGAGCCCGGCGCTCCGCCAGTCCAGCTTCCGGCGCGGGCGCGCGAAGGTGAGGAGGAAGACAGTGAGTAGCCCGGTGGCCACGAGCACCCTCTCCCAGTTCCCGTACCACTCCTCGTAGGGCAGCCCTGCCGGGGCCGGGCCATGCCGCACCACCCGGACGAGTAGGATCAGGCCGAGGAGGAGCACGAGCCCGGCGAGCCCGGCCCGGAGGTGTCGCCTCACCGTCGTCGGTGCCATGCTCATCTCTCAGGCCTTCGCCTGGCGGACGTAGTGCAGGAGCAGCTCCACGCGGTCGCCGAACTGACGGTCGATCCGCTTGACGCGGATGCGGCCCTGCCGGTCGATCACCACGTAGCCCAGGTCCGCCATCTCCATCCTGTCGCCCTGCATCCCGTACCGACGGATGACTTGCATCCCGGGGTCCGAAAGCAGCGGGAAGGTCAGGCCGAACTTCCGGACCACCGCCCGGGCCTCCTCCAGCGTGTCGATGCTAACCGCGAACACGGCCGTCCCCTCCGAGATCAACTCCTCGAGTCGCGCCTGCAGCTTCACGAGCTGCGTGGTGCACATCTCTCAGGTGCCGGCCATGTAGAAGACCAGCACGACCGGCTGCTTCCCCCGGAAGTCCTCGACCCGGACGGTCTGGCCGGTGGAGGCAGGGAGGGCGAAGGCCGGCGCGGGCTCTCCCGGCCGCGACGTCCACCACCAGGCGCCGGCCCCGGCCGCGGTGACGAACAGGCCGAGGATCACCACGACCTTCAACCGCCTCCGGCTCCGTCGGGAAAGCCACTGCAGTTTCTTCCGGCTCTGGCGGCTATGCCTCATCTGGCGTCACGATCCCTGGCAGCAGACACCAGGGCATTCACCTCTCGGGTGAACTCCTCGGCGTGGGCCTCGGAGCAGAAGGCCTCGCCCAGGCGATGCATCGAGGGGTCCGCGTCCCGGCCGCAAACCGGGCAGTAACGCGCTTTCTGCCCTTCGAGCGTCTCGTGGTTCCGCGGCCGTTCCGACCCGCAACTGCTCCCCTGCCCCGCAGGGGCCTTCGTCCCTCACCCGCCGCCGGCCCCGCCCCGCCAGACCAGGAAGAGCAGGACCGCGCCGAAGACCAGCACCCAGAGCCAGCTCTCCATCGTTCACCCCACCTCTGCGGGCAGGCCGGGCTCAAGACCCGGCCGAGAGCTTTCCCTCCAGGAGCAGCCGGATCAACCGCCTAGCCGGCTCGCCCTGCCAGTCGCGATCTCCCCGCACCAGGCCGACCACTCGGCCCTCACGGTCGATCAGGACGGTGTGGGGGTGGCCCCACAGACCGAACCGAAGCGGGCTCCGCCCCTCCCGGTCCAGGAGCAAGGGGAACGGGATATCGAACTCCCTTGCGAACTCCCGCACGGTCTTGGCGTCCTCGCCCAGGTTGACCCCGACGACCACCAGCCCCTCCCCCTGGAACTCCCGGTGGAGGGCAGCCTTGGCGGGAGCCTCCCGCCGGCAGAGCGGTCAGGTCGTCGTGAAGAAGCCGAGGAGGACCACCTGGCCCCTGAAGTCTTGGAGCCGGACGACCTTGCCATCAAGGGAGGGCAGGGCCAGCTCAGGGGCCGGCCCCGGTCGGGCAGGCCGCTCCACCCCCAGCGCGGCAGAGGGGTCCGCCACGGCCGCAGATGGGACAGCGAGCACGATCCCCACCACTAGCGTGAGCGCCAGGTGAAGGGAGCGTGCGGAGGTCGTGCGCGTTCCCACACTCATGTCAGTTCTCCCGGAGCAGGAGTCGCAAGTTCGAACCGAGGCGCTCGAGGGCCGACCAGTCGGTGCCCTGATAGTAGCCCCGGATCTGTGCCTGCCGGTCCACCAGCACGAAGCGGGAGCTGTGGATGAGCCGCCGCTCGGGGTTCGGGACGGGGTGGGCCCACGCCGCCGGCGGCCCGAGCCATGCCCTGCCCGGGCCCGTTCCCGGCTGAGCCTCCTCGTCCTGATCGACAACCCCGAGACGGAACCCCTCGATGGCGAGCCGGTAGATCGCCTCCCTGGGACCCGTCAAGAAGAGCCAGCGCTCGGGGTCGGCCCGGTACTGGGCCGCGTACTCGGCGAGGACCTCCGGCGTATCGTGCTCGGGATCCACGGTGATCGAGACGAGCCGGAGGTCAAGCTCGTCCGCAAGCTCCGACTGGAGGCGGGCCATGTGGGCGCTCTGGAGGGGGCAGGTGTCCGGGCACTCGGTGTAGAAGAAGTTCACGACCAAGACCCTCCCGAGCAGGTCCCCCAGGGTGATCGGCCGGCCGCTCCGCTCGATCAGGGAGAAGTCCGGGACCCGGCCGTAGACCTCCAGCTTCTCGAGCGCCCCTTCGGTCTGGTCGGCCGATGGCATCAGGCCGAGAGTGGGGCCGAGCCAGGTCCATGCGGCCAACCCGCCCCCCGCGGCGAGGGAAAGGACCACCAGCCCCCACAGCGGGGAGCGCCACATGACCGGGCCGCCTTTCACCACCACCGCCTTCTTCCAATGCCAGGCCATCGAGACCCCGATGCGCTCAGGCGATCCTGGCGAGGGTGATCATGCCGCCCTCCATGTGCATCGGCTTGTGGCAGTGCAGGAACCAGTCACCCGGGTTGTGCGCGGTGAACTCGATGACGACCGAGCCCATGTGGGCCTCGACGTCTACGCTGTCCCTCACGATCGGCGCGAGTAGGCGCTGGCCGTTCACCGCCAGCACCTTGAACGACTGGCCGTGGAGGTGCATCGGGTGCGCCTCCATGCTGTCGTTCTGGAAGCGGATCCGAGCGAGGTCGCCCTTCCGGAGACGCAAGGGATCGGTCTGGGGGTACTGCTTGCCGTTGATCGTCCAGGCGTCGGAGCCCATCATCCCGCCACTGAGGACGAGGTCGTACGTCCGCTCCTGCCCGGAGGCGGGCGGGAGGATGTCGCGACCCCGCCCCAGGGCGTAGTGCCAGAGGTCCAGGCCGGTCACGCCCTCTACCGGCGGCTCCGGCTGCGCCCCCTCGCGGCCCTCGTAGACGACGAGGACCTGCTCGCCGGCCGCGGCGTGGCCGGGCTCGGCGCAGTAGAGGGACCAGGCGCCCGGCCGGCTCGCGGTGAACTGGAGGTCGTACCGCTCGCTCGGCGCGATGGGGACCGCGTCCACCTCCACCGCCTGCACCAGCGGGTTGCCGTCGGTGTGGGTCACCTCTAGCCGGTGGCCGGCGAGGCGGACGACGTGGGTGTGGTCGGCGCTGGCGTTGATCAGGCGGAGGCGCACCCGCTCACCCTCGCGCACCGTGAGGGGCTCGGTGGCGGGGTAGGCCTTGCCGTTGATGCTCATGACGTCGTAGGCCGGGGTATGGGCGTCACCCATCATCCCCCCCATCATCCCGCGCATCCCTCCGCCCATCATCCCCCGCATCATGCCTCCCATCCTCCCCATCATCCCGCCCATGCCGCCCCGGGCCCCGGCGACCCCTTCCGCCGTGGACGGCAGCGGCCGGCCGGTGCCCGTGGCCCAGTCGTCGAGGACCAGGGTGTGCTCCCGGTCGAACGGGAAGGGGTCGGGCTCGGCCGGCTCGATGATCAAGGGCGCATAGAGGCCCAGGTCGAGCTGCCGGTGCTCCTCGAAGTGGGTGTGGTACCAGCGGGTCCCGGAGGGCAGGGCCTCGAACTCGTAGACGAACGTCTGCCCCGGCTGAACCGGCTCCTGCGTCACGCCGGGGACGCCGTCCATCGGGTTCGGGACATCGACCCCGTGCCAGTGGATCGTGGTCGGTTCTGACAGCAGGTTCTTCAGGATGATCCGCACACGCTCGCCTTCCTTGAGGCGAAGCTCCGGGCCGGGGATCCGGCCGTTGTAGGCCATGGCCTTGATCCGCTTGCCCGGGGCCAGCTCCCACGTGACCTCGCGGGCCTCCAGGTGGATCTCGCGGATCCCTCCGGTGCCGCTCCGCTGCGCCGCGCCGCCCGGACCGGGACGCAGGGTTCCGCCCGCGGCCACGAAGGCCAGAGTCCCGAACCCTGCCCACCCCGACCTCCTGATGAACTCGCGGCGCGAGAGTGACCGGTCCCTTACTTCAGCCGTTCCCATGTCATTCCTCCATCGGGGCTCTTGACGATGACCCCCTCGGCTGTGGCGGCATAGACCTCGTTGGGCTGCCGGGGGTTCACGGTCACCGCGGCCATGGTTTTCAGTCCTTCCCCCACGGGCTTCCAGGTCTTTCCGGCGTTCGTGCTCTTGAACAGCCCGTCGCGCATGGCGACGTACATGACCTTGGGACTCTTCGGATCGACCGCAAAGCCGTACACCGTTCGGTTGGCGGGCAGACCGCCCACGAGCTTCCACCCTCAGAAGCAATCCGGGTTGCGCTGGAGCCCCTCGGCGGTGCCGGCGTAGAGGTAGATCCCGCCCATCCCCGTCGGGATATTCACCGACGCCAGCACCTTGACCTCGCCGCCCGGCCCGTCGTCCACGCGGGTCCACCGCCCCCGCCTGTCGGTCCGATAGACCCCTTCCCCCTTCTCCCGGACCGCCGCATGAAGCTTCCAGGGTTGATCGGGATCGATCGCCAGGC
>JACPHL010000237.1 GCA_016188625.1 Candidatus Rokuibacteriota bacterium
CCCTGAGGGGGCGGGCCAAGACCCGACCTTCGGTCAGAGCTTTCGGGCCGGCGCGCTCCGCCCCGCCCTGCGCTGCGCACGGCCACACGGCTCGCCCGGAATTCGCTCGCTGGGAAACCCGGACGGGAGCCTCCTCCGCCCATACTACGGTCGAGTCCTCCTTTTGTGCTCATTGGAGGATGGCGTCCTGCCACCGGCCGGCCTCGGCCCGGAGGAGGGCGTGGGCCTTGGCGAGACTCACCCGGCGAAAGCGGATCCCGTGGCCCGGCTTCGTTTGACCGATCCGGGCGATGTCCGGGGTGATGACGGTGGCGATCTTGGTGTACCCACCCGTGGACTGCCGGTCCACGAGCAGGACGATCGGCTGCCCCCCCGGGACCTGGACGCCGCCGAGGGGAATGCCGTCCGAGACGATGTCGTGCCCGTGGCGGTAGGTGATCCCGGGCCCCTTCAGCCGGTACCCCATCCGATCGACCTGCGGCGTGACCTGGTACGGGCCGGCGAGGAAGGCCTCGATCCCCTCCGGCGTGAACCGGTCGTCCTGGGGGCCGAGGATCACCCGGCACTCGACCTCCTGGGGGTAGCTCGGGACAAGGTCCGGGCGCACCCGCCGCCCCTCCACGGCGTCCAGGCGCTCAGGGGGGACTCCGACGGGGAGGAGATCGCCCTTCTGGAGGGCGCGCCCCTCGACGCCGCCCAGGCGCCCCCGGAGGTAGGTGGCGCGGGAGCCGAGGGCCGGCGGGACATCGATCCCGCCCGCAGCCGCGAGGTAGGCCCGGCACCCGGTCTTGACCATCCCGAGCTGGAGGAGGTCTCCGGGGCGGACCAGGACCGCCTGCCAGAGCGGGGCGGGCTGGCCGTTGATCCTGAACGGCATCTCCGCCCCGGTCACCGCGACCACGCTCTCCTGGCGGATCTCAAGCCTCGGGCCCTGGACAGTGCACTCGAGGCCTGCGGCCGACTCCGGGTTCCCGACCAGCCGGTTGGCGAGGCAGAAGGCCTCGCGGTCCATCGGCCCCGAGGGCGGGATCCCGTAGCGGAGGTAGCCCGGCCGGCCGAGGTCCTGGACCGTGGTCTGGGGACCCGGCTCGACGACGAAGAGCCCGCTCATCCGGAAGCCTCGAGGATCGTCGGCCGGTAGGCCCCGGCCGCCACGGCCTCCTCGATCGCTCGGAACTCCTCCGCGTCGATGACCCGGAAGCGGACGCGGTCGCCGGGGCGCAGGAGGATCGGGTCGGGGGCCGTCGGGTCGTAGAGCCGGAGCGGGGTCCGCCCGAGGAGCCAGAACCCGCCCGGGCTCTCCACCGAGTAGATGGAGCACTGGTTCCCGCCGATCCCGACCATCCCCACCGGGACCCGCGTCCTTGGGGTCTCCAGGCGGGTGATCGTTAACCGTTCGGGCATCCCGGTCATGTAGGGCAGGCCAGGGGTGAAGCCGAGGAAGTAGACAAAGTGCTCGGCCCCGGCGTGGAGCCGCACCACCTCCTCCGGGGTAAGGCCGAGCCGCTCGGCTACGGCCTCGAGGTCCGGGCCGTGCTCGCCGCCGTAGCAGCACGGCAGCTCGACGAGCCGGCTCGGCGGGAGGTGGCCGGCCCCGGCGCGCGGCAGCAGGTCCCGGAGCCGCCCGACCAGCTCGTCCCAGCCGAGGGTGAGCGGGTCGTAGTAGACGAGGAGGGCGCGGAAGGTGGGGACGGTCTCGAGGATCCCGGCCGGGCGCTCCTCCTGGATCAGGTACTCGAGGCTCCGGACCCGGGTGTTGACCTCGAGGGAGATCTCGTCCCCCAGCTCGACGGAGACCGCCCGGTCTCCCGCAGGGAGAAACTTCGGCTCGGCGTAGATGATGGGGCGCTCCTCGTCGCGATCCGGCGCTCCGCCCGCCTACAGGACTGCCAGGGCGTGGTCCGGCAGGTCGGTGATGAACATGTGGCCGGGCGAGTGGGTGATGACCAGGGGCGGCTTGGCCTCGAGGGCCACGGCCTGGGGGGTCACCCCGCAGGCCCAGAAGACCGGCGCCTCGCCCGGGAGGATCGGCAAAGGATCGCCCCACTCCGGCCGGGTCACGTCCCGGATCCCGATGGCCGCCGGATCGCCGATGTGGACCGGGGCGCCGTGGGCCATGGGGTAGCGGGCGGTCACGGTCACGGCGCGCGGGACCAGGGGGGCGGGAATCGGCCGCATGGAGACCACCATCGGGCCGTGGAAGCGCCCCGCCGGCCGGCAGGCCAGGCTGGTCCGCCACATGGCGACGTTCTTCCCCTCGGCGATGTGGCGGAGCGGGACCCCCGCGTCCAAGAGCGCGCGCTCGAAGGTGAACGAGCAGCCGAGCAGGAAGCTGACCAGGTCGTCGCGCCAGTAGGCGGCGATCTCGGTCACCTCGGCCTCAAGCCGGCCGTCGCGGTAGACCCGGTACTTCGGCAGGTCGGTCCGGAGGTCGGCCCCCGGGGCGACCCCCGCGGGCTCCGGCGAGCCGGGGTCGGTCACCTCGATGAGCGGGCAGGGGCGCGGGTTCCGCTGGCAGAAGAGGAGGAAGTCGTAGGCGTCCGCCTCCGGCAGGATCACCAGGTTGGCCTGGACGTAGCCGGGGGCCAGGCCGGCGGTGGGGGCCGTCCACTTCCCCCGGCGGATCTCCTCGCGGATCTCGCGCGGATGACGTGGTGCGATCAGCTCCATCGAACGACTCCGGCGTGGGGTTTCCTAGACACTATAGACCACCTCGCCTTGGCCCGGCAAGCCGGGGCAGGGCGGGCGTCAGGGACGGGCCGCGAGGACCTCGGGGTTGGCGACCATCGTCGGGCGCTCCCCCCGGAGGACCTTCACGATGTCGGTGGCGACCTGCGTGGCGATGGTCCGGTTGGCCCGCTCCGAGACCCCGGCGACGTGGGGGGTGAGGACGACCCGATCCAGGGCGAATAGCGGGTTCGACCCCTCGGGGGGCTCGGGATCGAAGACGTCGAGGCCGGCACCGGCGACCTTGCCGGTCTGGAGCGCCTCGAGGAGGGCGGCCTGGTCCACGGTCCCGCCGCGCGAGGTGTTGATGGCGATCGCCCCCACCTTCATCCGGGCGATCGCCTCGCGCCCCAGGATGTCGCGGGTCTCGGGGGTGAGGGGGCAGTGGAGCGAGACGATGTCGGCGCGCTGGAGGAGGTCGTCGAGATCCGTCTTCCTCGCCCCGCGCCGCCCCAGCTCCTCGGCCGAGACGTAGGGGTCGTAGCCGAGGACCTCCATCCCGAAGGCGCCCGCCAGGCGCGCCACCCGCCGGCCGATGTTCCCGACCCCGATGAGCCCGAGGGTCAGCCCCCTGAGCTCGCCGATCCCCTGCACCCTGAGATCGGCCCACTCGCCCCGCCGGAGGCCGGCGTCGAGGGGGAGGAGGCGCTTGACCACCGCGAGCATGAGCAGCAGGGTGTGCTCGGCCACGGCGTCGGCGTTCCGGCCCGGGGCGTAGAGGACCGGGAGCCCCAGGCGGGTCGCGGCCTGGAGGTCCACATTGTCGAGGCCGGTGCCGTAGCGGGCCACGCAGCGGAGGCGCTTGAGGCTCGTCATGAGGGAATCGGTAAGAATAGGCCGGGTCCGGATCAGGAGCGCCTCGGCCTCGGCCCCGACGGCGAGGACCCCGGCCTCGGAGGGCTCCTCCGGGATCACGACCCTGGCGTGGGCTTCGAGGATCTGAAGCCCCGCCGGGTGGATCGGCTGGCTCACAACGACGAGCGGCCTGGCGTCGGTCACGGCTCCTCTCGGGGTAAGGACGGAACCTGGCAAAGTGACCGCATTCTAGCGCACCCCGGAGGCCGTGCCAAGCGCCATCCCGGGGGGCTCCCGCGCCGTCGTGGCCGAACGGCTCGCCCGTCGCCGCTTTTCGCCTTGACAGGTTCTCCATCCGTTCTATAACGTGTTAGCACCGAAGACGACGACGGAGGCCGCCGAGCATGCCACGCTCAACTCGCCAGGACGAATCTCCACATCGTTCGGGGCGCGACCTCGAGGCCGGGGTACTCGAACACGTGGACTCTATGCGGAACGAGATCATCGGGTTCCTCCAGAAACTCGTGGCCTTTCCAAGCGTGACCGGGGATGAGGGTGCGATCCAGGAGTTCATCGCCGACAGATTGCGCGCCATGGGTCTGGATGTTGATGTCTGGGAGCCCGACCATGAGGAGCTCAAGAGGCATCCCGGATATGTTCCGGTTGAGAAGGGATACTCCGGGAGGCCCAACGTCGTAGGAGCGCTTAGAGGTACGGGTGGCGGGAGGTCACTGCTGTTTAACGGGCATGTGGATGTGATTCCGGTTCAACCCGAGGCATGGAGTGTGAATCCCTGGGGAGGGGAGATACTGCAGGGTCGGCTTTATGGCAGGGGCGCGTCGGACATGAAGAGTGGCGTCGCGGCCATGACGATGGCGGTGAAGGCCGTCATGGACCTGGGGATCAAGCTTCGGGGCGATGTCCTCCTGGAGTATACGGTTGACGAGGAGATCACCGGCCACGGAACCCTGGCCTGCATTCTGAGGGGATACCGGGCTGATGCGGGCATCTCATGTGAGACCAGCGGCCTGTGCGTGCAACCCGCCTCCATAGGCAGGATCTGGTTCGAGATCCTCGTCAAAGGCAAGCCGGCCGGGATCCAGCATAGATGGGAGGGGGTCAACGCCATTGAGAAGGGGTACGGCATCGTGGAGGCCGTGTCGAGGCTTGAGCAGATCCGCGTCGCGGAACTCCATCACCCCCTTTACCCCAACAATATGAGCGCCCTGCCGTGCATGGTGGGCGCCTTTCACGCAGGGCAATACGCAAGCGCATTCCCCGACACCTGTCTCCTCAAGGGGAGCATCGCGACGCTCCCCGGAGAGAGCTCACAGGAAGTCAAGCGCGGCTTCGTGGAGCACATCATGAGCTACTGCAAGACCGATCCCTGGCTGAAAGACCATCCTCCCGAGATAAAGTTCGTAGGGTACTTCGCGGAGCCTTCGGAGATCCCTGCTGATCACCCCATCGTGAGGCTCGTGGCTGATAAGTTCAGTCATGTCACTGGAAGTGAGGCTGTCCTGACCGGTAGAGAGGGTGCTGCGGACACGAGGTTCCTGAGTACATTTGGTCAGACACCCACGGTCATCTTCGGGCCGGGCCCGACCTTGCAGATGCACGCCACCGACGAGTGGGTTCCCGTTGACGACGTGGTGACCGCGGTGAAGGTCCTGGCGCTGACAACACTCGAGTGGTGTACACCATCCGGGTAACCTGAGAACCGGGCCACATCCGGAGACCCCCGGTAGATTCCGGGTCCTTCACCCCATACCTCCACTACACCCCGAAGACGCCGCTGGAGGCCGGGAGACAGCGGTGGCATGGCGTCGAGCCGAGCCGACCCCGAGCTGACCGTCCGCCCGGCGACGCCCGAGGACGCCGCCGCCATCTCCCGGATCTACAACCAGGGGATCCAGGACCGGGTCGCTACCCTGGAGACCGAGGAGCGCACCCCCGAGGAGCGGCGGGCCTGGATCGAGGCCCGGGGCCCTCGCCACCCCGTGATCGTGGCCTGCGCCGGGGACGAGGTCGTGGGCTGGGGGAGCCTGAACCCCTTCAACCCCCGCGCCGCCTACGACCATGTCGCGGACTTCTCCATCTACGTCGAGCGCTCCTGGCGCGGCCGGGGGGTGGGGAGCCGGCTCCTCGCTGAGCTGGAGCGGCTGGCCCGCCGGCTCGGCTACCACAAGCTGGTGCTGGCGGCCTTCCCGTGGAACGAGGCGGGGATGGCCCTCTACCGCCGGTTCGGGTTCCGGGAAGTGGGGACCTACCGGGAGCAGGGCCTGCTTGACGGGAAGTGGGTGGACACCGTGATCATGGAGAAGCTCCTGGAGTAGCCCCGCGCCTCCGCTCCGAGCCCCCGCACGGGAGGCGTCGGCCCCGAGCGGAACGTGTGGAGTGAGGGGCCGACGCCTCCCCAGGGGCCGTCGAAGTCGAGCGAGCGGGGCGCGCCCCGGTCGCGCGCCCCCACGAGGTCCGGAAGAGGCGGCCTCAGAAGGGGGCGAGCGTCCCGGCGGCGTCGAAGGCGAGGGGGGCGGGGTCGCTCACCCGGACGAGGTCGTCGCGCCCGGCCAGCTCCGGCAGGAACGCCTCGGAGACCTCCACCTCGCCGAGCATAAGGGTGTTCTTGATCCGCACGACCCGGGCCTCCTCGGGGCGGACCAGGCCGAGGCAGTCCAGCGCCGCGGCGATCGCCTCCCGGTCGGTCTCGAAGACCGGTGGGAGCTTGGCCATGTTCGGGGCGACCGCGGCCAGGCAGTTGATGAGGGTCGCCTCCCAGTCGATCTTCCCGGCCAGGCGGCGGGTGGTGAAGTCGGCGTTCCCGATCCCGTTGGCGTTGCCGTAGGTCTCGGGGGTCAGGCTCAGGGGCACGATCCAGGTGATCCGGGGCCGGTCCGGGAACGGCTCGAAGCGCGAGGCCCCGCGGCCGATGACGTTGGTGTCCATCCCCGTCCCCGAGACGTTCTTCCCCATCTCGTCCACGATCAGGACGTCGATCGGGTCGAAGGGGAGACGCGCCATCCACGCCCGGGCCTCGGCGATGAGGGCCCGCTCCCCGGCCTCGAGGGTCTCGGGCGGAAAGGCCTGGACCCTGGCGGTCTGCTCGTAGGCGTTCTCCACGATCCCGAGCCCGAAGGCGATCCGGGCCCTGCCGAGCAGCTCGCGGCCGAACGCCGTGATGACCGTCTCGTAACGGTGGCGGACGCTGGCGCGGTGGGCCTGGGCCGCGCCGATCCGCTTCGCCATCCCGATCGCCATCATCTTGAAGAGCCCGGACTCGAGGGAGCCCTTGAAGTCGGTGTGGGGCTTGACGCGGTTGATGACCCCGATCCAGTCGGCCTCGGCCGCGAAGCGGTCGAGCCAGACCGGGAGCCCGAGGGCCTCGCCGACCTGGACCACCTCCATGGTGGCGCGGATCGGGCAGCCCATGGAGGCCTCGGTGATCCCGTAGTGGGCCAGGACGGCGACCTGCCCCTCCGCCGTGCCGCCGCCGTGGCTCCCCATGGCCGGGAAGATGAAGGGGCGGGCGCCGCGCGAGACCAGCTCGTCCACCACGGCCCGGACGATGACGGCGATGTTGGCGATCCCCCGGCTCCCCACGGCGAGGGCCACGCCCTGGCCGCGCCGGATCGGGAGGGGGATGGCGCCGAGGGCCTCGCGGACCGCGGCGGGGATGTCGGCCAGGGCCGGGCCCGGGAAGGTCTGCTTGATCCGGAGCATCCGGGGGAACTCCATGCCCTAGCTATAGCAGAGCCGACGGCGCGATACAAGACACGAGCGCGCGCTTTTCTCCCTTGACTTGGACGGGGTCCGTCCGTAAGATGCGAAGGACATTGGCAAACCCGGAGGAGATCCCATCACGGCCCGACGCATGACCCTCCCCCGACCCCTGCTCGCCCTTCTCCTCCTCGGCGCCCTCCTCCTCTCGGGCTGCGGCCTGTTCGGCGGCAGGCCGAAGCCGATCCCGCCCGTCGGCCAGCTCTACCAGGACGGCGAGGCCCAGCTGGCCAAGGGGAGCTACGACAAGGCCCGCGACGCCTTCACCATGCTCTACGAGCACTACGCGGACTCCTACCTCGCCGTCCGGGCCCGCTTCCTGGTCGGGGAGGCCCACTACCGGGAGAAGGAGTACGAGAAGGCCATCAAGGAGTTCGAGGCGTTCCTGACCTTCTACCCCGGCGCCGCCATCGCCGACCTCGCCCAGTACCGGCTCGCCATGAGCTACTACGACCAGCTCCAGACCGTGGAGAAGGACCAGGGGCTCACGGCCAAGGCCCTGGCGAAGTTCCAGAAGCTCGTCAAGCACTACCCCGAGAGCCGCTACGCCCCGGACGCCCTGGCCAAGATCGAGATCTGCCGGAACCGGCTCGCCCAGAAGGAGCTGTGGGTCGCGGAGTACTACGTCAAGCAGCGGAGCTACGCCGCGGCCCTGCAGCGGCTCGAGGTGATCCTGCGGGACTACCCGCGGGCGCTGGTGATCCCCCAGACCCTCTACCTCCAGGGCGACGCCCTCTTCCGGCTCGGCCAGCCCGAGGAGGCGGCCAAGCCGATCCGCCGCCTGGTGGAGGAGTTCGGCCACACCGAGTGGGCCCGCCGGGCCTACCAGCGCTACTCCGGCCTCCTGCGCTGAGCGAGGAGCCTCTCATGCACGATGTCGTCGATCTCCGGAGCGACACCCTCACCACCCCCACCCCCGAGATGCGCGCGGCCATGGCCGCGGCCGAGGTCGGGGACGACGTCTGGGAGGAGGACCCCACGGTCAAGCGCCTCGAGGCGATGGCCGCGGAGCGGCTCGGCAAGGAGGCCGCGCTCTTCGTCGCCTCCGGGACCATGGGCAACCAGGTGGCCGTGATGACCCACACCCGCCCGGGCCAGGAGGTCATCGTGGACGCCGACGCCCACATCTACATGTTCGAGGTCGGGGGGATCGCACGCCTGTCCCTCTGCCAGGTCCGCCCCCTTCCGACCGAGCGCGGGCTGCCGAGCCCCGAGCAGGTCCGGCAGGCGATCCGGCCGTCGAACATCCACGTCCCGCCGACCGGGCTCCTCTGCCTCGAGAACACCCACAACCGCCACAGCGGGAGCGCCTTCACCCCCGAGGAGGTGACGGCCGCGGCCCGGGTCGCCCGCGAGCACGGGGTGCCGGTCCACCTCGACGGGGCCCGGATCTTCAACGCCGCGGTGGCCCTCCGCCGCGATGCCAGCGAGTTCTGCCGGGAGGTGGACTCGGTCCAGTTCTGCCTCAGCAAGGGCCTGGCCGCGCCGGTGGGGTCCCTCGTGGTGGGGACGCGGGGTTTCATCGCGGAGGCCCGGCGGAACCGGAAGCTCCTCGGAGGCGGGATGCGCCAGGTCGGCGTCCTCGCCGCGGCCGGGATCGTCGCCCTGGAGCGGATGGTGGACCGGCTGGCCGAGGATCACGCCAACGCCAAGCGACTGGCCGAGGGGATCAGCCGGATGCCGGGGATCCGGGTCGATCTTTCCCGGATCCAGACCAACATCGTCATCTTCCACGTGGACCGCCCCGGCGGCGTCCAGGAGCTGGTCGAGGGGTGCCGCGCCCGGAAGGTGAAGCTCCACGCCATCGGCCCTGCCGCCATCCGTTGCGTCACCCACAAGGACGTGGACGCCGAGGACATCGAGCGCGCCCTCGCCGCCATCGAGGAGGTCGTGGCGGCCTGGGCGTGAGGGGCGGGATGGGCGAGCGGCTCCTCGAGGTCCGGAACCTCAAGACCTACTTCTTCACCGACGAGGGCGCAGTCCGCGCCGTGGACGGCGTGGACCTCCACATCGACAAGGGCGAGACCCTCGGGGTGGTCGGGGAGTCGGGGTGCGGGAAAACGGTCACCGCCCTCAGCATCATGCGGCTCATCCCCCAGCCGCCGGGACGGATCGTGGCGGGGGAGGTCCTCTGGATGGGCCGGAACCTGCTGGAGCTCTCCCCCGCCCAGATGCGCAGGGTGCGGGGCAAGGAGATCTCCATGATCTTCCAGGAGCCGATGCCCTCCCTCAACCCCGTCTTCACGGTGGGGGAGCAGATCGCCGAGGCCATCCGGCTCCACGAGGGGCTCGGGCGGCGCGACGCCGCTCACAAGGCCGTCGAGATGCTCAGGCTGGTCCACATCCCCAACCCTGAGCGGCGGGTCAAGGAGTAC
>JACPHL010000229.1:0-4581 GCA_016188625.1 Candidatus Rokuibacteriota bacterium
AGAACCATCTGAGCATCGAGCGCCCGGAGAGCGGGTTGACGATGAAGAGGTGCGCGGTGGCCGGGTTCGCCTCCATCGGGAGGCGCTGGCTCGCCTGGTGGAGCTTCTCCAGCGCGCGCGCCAGCCCCCAGGGCTTCTTGGTGAACTGGGCCCCGCTGGCGTCGGCTTGGAACTCGCGGGCCCGCGAGACGGCCATCTGGATTAGCAGCGCGGCGATGGGGGCCAGGACCGCCATGAAGATCAGGGCGAAGGGGTTGCCGCCGCCCCGGCTGCCGCCCCGGTGCGAGCCGAAGAAGGCCGCCCACCGGGCCATGTGGGCCAGCATCATCACCGCGCCCGCGAGGGTCGCGGCGATGGTGGAGATGAGGATGTCGCGGTTCCGCACGTGGGAGAGCTCGTGGGCCAGGACCCCTTCCAGCTCCTCCTCGTCCATGAGCCGCAGGATCCCCTCCGTCACCGCCACCACGGCGTGCCGGGGGCTCCGTCCGGTGGCGAAGGCGTTCGGCGTAGCGGTGGGGATCCGGTAGAGTCGCGGCATCGGCATCCCGGCCCGCTGCGCCAGCTCCCGCACCATCCGGTGGACGGCCGGGGCCTCGGCCTCGGCGAGGGGCTTGGCCCGGTACATCGCCAGCACGATCTTGTCGGAGAACCAGAAGCTGGCCGCGTTCATGAGGAGCGCGAAGACGAAGGCGATGACCATCCCCTCCCGCCCGCCGAAGGCCCCGCCGAAGAGGACCAACAGGGCGGTGAGGGTCCCGAGCAGGATCGCCGTCTTGAAGGTCGTGGACAACATCGCGCTCCCTCCCTCGTGAAGCCAGAGGCAATTTTCCGTTCCAAAGCGTAGCAGAGCGCCCCGAGACCGTCAAGTTCTCGCGGGTTTCCCTCCTTTTTTCTTGACAGGCCTGGCCGGCACGACTATAATCACTCAGTTTGGGGAAATTGCCTTTTTTCGTCCACAGTTAGAGGTTCTTCATGCTGATCACGATCTCCGAGATTCCCGACGAGGGACTTACCGTGGAAACTCCGGCCGCCCTGGCGCCGGCCTTCGGCGAGGGCGGGTGGGAGCTCAAGGCCGTCGCCATTCAGGTCGGCCGGCATGGCGCCGAGGTCGAGGTGAGCGGCGGCTTCGAGGGGACGGTCTCGCTCGTCTGCAGCCGCTGCCTCGAGCCCTTCCCGTTCCGGGTGGCCCCCGAGCTCGCCGTCCGCCTCCTCCCCAAGCCCTCCCTCCGGGCGGAGGAGGTCGAGCTCAGCGGGGACGATCTGGAGGTGGACTTCTACGACGGCGACCTCCTCGATCTCGCCGCCCTGCTCCGGGCCGAGACCCTCCTGGCCCTCCCCATGAAACCGCTCTGCCGGGAGGAGTGCCGGGGCTTCTGCCCGGTCTGCGGCGGCAACCGCAACCAGGTGCCGTGCGCCTGCGAGGTCCGCCCGGCGGATCCCCGCCTCGCCGTCCTCCAGGGGTTCGCGGCGAAGCGATCACCCTAAAGGAGCGAACGGATGCCCCTCCCTAAACGACGCCACTCCAAGGCCCGCGGGCGAAAGCGACGGACCCATTACAAGCTGCTCGCCCCGACCCTCTCCCTCTGCCCGCAGTGCCGGGAGTCCAAGCTCCCCCACCGCGTCTGCCCCCACTGCGGCTACTACAAAGGGCGGGAGATCCTGCCGGTTGAGGGCGCCTAGCCCTCCGTCCCCCACTCCCGGGAGGGAGACGGCTTCGTGAGAATCGCCGTCGATGCCATGGGGGGCGACGTCGGCCCGGCCGTCACCGTCGAGGGAGCGGTCGCCGCGACGCGGGAGTACGGGGTCGAGATCATCCTGGTCGGGGACAAGGCGGCCCTCGAGGCCGAGCTGGGCCGCCGCCGCGCCCACGAGCTCCCCCTCACCGTGCGGCCGGCCTCCCAGGTGGTCGAGATGGGCGAGTCCCCGTCCCAGGCCCTCCGGCGGAAGCGGGACTCCTCGATGCGGGTGGCCGCCGAGCTGGTGCGGGCCGGGGAGGCCGCGGCCTTCATCTCCGCGGGGAACACCGGGGCGGCCATGGCCATCGCCATGTTCGTGATCGGGGTCCTCCCCGGGGTGGATCGGCCGGCCATCGCCGTGGTCCTCCCCAACGCCAGGGGGCGCACGGTCCTCCTGGACGTGGGAGCGAACGTGGACCCCAAGCCGCGCCACTTCCTCCAGTTCGCGATCATGGGCCACGTCTACGCGAAGGACATCCTGGGGGTCTCCTCGCCCCGGGTCGGGCTCCTGTCCGTGGGGGAGGAGGAGGGGAAGGGGAACGAGCTGACCCGGGAGGCCTTCAAGGCCCTGGAGACCTCGACCCTCAACTTCCTCGGCAACGTGGAGGGGCGCGACATCTACAACGGCGCCGTGGACGTGGTGGTGACGGACGGCTTCACCGGCAACGTGGCCCTGAAGGTCTCCGAGAGCCTGGTGGACATGCTGGTGTCCCTGATCCGCGAGGAGCTCTCGCGGGACTGGCGCGCCCGGCTGGGGGCCCTCTTCATCCGCCCCGCCTTCCGCCGCTTCGCCAAGCGGGTGGACTACAACGAGCTGGGGGGCGCCCCGCTGCTCGGGATCAACGGGGCCTGCATCATCGGCCACGGCGCCTCCCCGCCGCGGGCCATCAAGAACGCCATCCGGGTCGCCATGGAATGGGTCCAGGGCGACGTCAACCACCACATCCGGACGGCCCTCGAGGCCGAGCAGGCCGGCCCGGCCGAGCGGCGGGGGGAGGCGGGGGCCGATCGGAGCGCAACGGGCTTGACAGGGGTGGGGGGTTCGTGACAATGAAGGGCGATGGGCCTCGAGTCGCCTTCCTGTTCCCGGGCCAGGGCTCGCAGGCCGTCGGGATGGGGCGGGCGCTCTACGAGGCCTCGGCGGCGGTCCGGGCCCTGTACGCCGAGGCGAGCGATCTCCTTGGGCTGGACCTGGCCGCCCTTTCCTTCGAGGGACCGGACGAGGCCCTGGAGCTGACGGCCAACACCCAGCCCGCCGTGCTGACCGCCAGCGTGGCGGCCGCCACGGTCCTGGCCGAGCGCGGGGTCGAGCCCGCCCTGGTCGCGGGGCATAGCCTGGGCGAGTACTCCGCCCTCGTTGTGGCCGGCGCCCTGGCCTTTGGGGACGCGGTCCGCCTCGTTCGCCGGCGCGGGGAGTTCATGCAGGAGGCCGTCCCGGCGGGGCAGGGGGCCATGGCCGCGGTCCTGGGGCTCGAGCTTCCCGCGGTCGAGGCCTGCTGTCGGGAGGCGGCCCAGGGCGAGGTGGTGGAGGTGGCGAACATCAACTCACCGGTCCAGGTGGTCATCGCCGGGCACAGGCCGGCGGTGGAGCGGGCCGTACGCCTGGCCGGCCAGCGCGGGGGGCGACGGAGCCTCATGCTTCCGGTCAGCGCGCCGTTCCACTGCCAGCTCATGGCCGCCGCCGCCGAACGGCTGGCCCTGGAGCTGGCCCCGGTCCCCGTCGTCGCCCCGCGGGTGCCGGTGGTGCGGAACGTGGATGCCGGCCTCACGACCTCCGCCGAGGAGGTGAAGCCGTTCCTGATCCGCCAGGTGACGGCGCCGGTCCGATGGACCGACTCGATCCAGCGGATGGCGACCCTCGGGGCGATCACCTTCCTCGAGGTGGGGCCGGGGCGGGTCCTGACCGGCCTCCTCAAGCGGATCGACGGGGACCTCGCCGGTCACGCGGTCGAGGACCCGGAGGGGCTCGCGCGGGCCCTGGCCGCCCTCAGCCTCGTGGGGTCCAGCAATGCGTCGGAGTAAAGTCCTGGGGGGCGGAGCCCCCCTCCGAGGTCTCTAGTGGGCGACGGGCTTGCCGGCCGGGTGGCCCTGGTCACCGGCGCGACGCGGGGGATCGGGCGGGCCATCGCCCTGACCCTGGCCGAGGCCGGTGCCTCGGTGGTGGTCTCGGGGCGGGATCCCGCGCGGGTCGCGGAGGCGGCGAGCACTGTGGAAGCGCTGGGGGTTCCGGGGCTCGGGGTGGCCGCCGACGTGGCGAGCGCGGAGGACGTCAAGCGCCTGGTCGGCGAGGCCCAAGAGCGCTTCGGGCGGGTGGACATCCTGGTCAACAACGCCGGGATCACCCGCGACGCCCTGCTCGTCCGGATGAAGGACGCGGACTGGGACGAGGTCCTGGCGGTGGACCTCCGCGGGGCCTTCTACGCCAGCCGGGCCGTGGCCAGGCTTATGATGCGGCAGCGGAGCGGGCGGATCATCAACATCGCCTCGACGGCGGGGGTGATGGGGAACGCCGGGCAGGCCAACTACTCGGCGGCCAAGGCGGGGCTCCTCGGCCTCACCAAGGCCCTCGCCCGGGAGCTGGCCCACTGGGGGATCCTGGTCAATGCCGTCGCCCCAGGGCTGATCGAGACCGACATGACGGCGGCCCTCCCCCCTGAGGCGCGGGAGGGCCTCCTGGCCCAGGTCCCCTTGAAGCGGGCGGGCACCGCCCAGGAGGTGGCGGAGGTGGTCCGGTTCCTGGCCTCGGACGCGGCCGGCTACATCACCGGCCAGGTGATCCATGTCAACGGCGGGCTCTACATGTAAGGCGAGGAGGTGACGTCCTGCCATGGCGAAACCCATCGAG
>JACPHL010000229.1:4607-6361 GCA_016188625.1 Candidatus Rokuibacteriota bacterium
CGCGGGCAGGGCGAAGCCCATTGAGGAGCGGGTCAAGGAGATCATCTGCGAGCAGCTCGGGGTCGAGGAGGAGGAGGTGACCCCGAATGCGAAGTTCATCGAGGATCTGGGGGCGGACTCCCTGGACACGGTCGAGCTCGTCATGGCCTTTGAGGAGGAGTTCGACCTCGAGATCCCGGACGAGGAGGCCGAGAAGATCACGACCGTCGGCGAGGCGATCCAGTACATCAAGGACAGCGTCTAGCCGCGGAGGCAGGGGTGGCTCAGGTGGCGGAACGGCGCGTCGTGATGACCGGGCTCGGGGCGGTGACCCCGATCGGGAACTCTGTGGAGGAGTTCTGGGCGGGCCTGTGCCAGGGGCGCTCCGGGGTCGGCCCCATCACCAGGTTCGACGCCACAGGCTACACCGTCCGCTTCGCGGCGGAGGTCAAGGACTTCGACCCCCTGCGCTGGATCGAGAAGAAAGAGGTCAAGAAGATGGACCCCTTCATCCACTACGCCATCGCCGCGGCCAGCGAGGCGGTGGGGGATGCGGGGCTCGACCTCTCCGAGGAGGATCCACGGCGGGTCGGGGTCGTGGTGGGCTCCGGGATCGGCGGGATGGGGACGATCCTCGACCACCACCGGCTGTTGCTCGAGAAGGGGCCCGACCGGATCTCCCCCTTCTTCATCCCGGCCGTGATCACCAACATGGCCTCCGGGCAGATCTCCATCCGGTTCGGGGCCAAGGGGCCCAACTCGGCCGTCATCACCGCCTGCGCCACCGGGAACCACGCCATCGGCGACGCCTTCAAGATCATCCAGCGGGGGGATGCCGACGTGATGATCGCCGGCGGCTCCGAGGCGATCATCAACCCCCTGACCTTCGCCGGGTTCTGCAACATGCGGGCGCTCTCGACGCGCAACGACGCCCCGGAGAGGGCCTCGCGGCCCTTCGACCGGGATCGGGACGGCTTCGTGGTGGGGGAGGGCGCCGGGGTGGTCATCGTGGAGTCGCTGGAGCACGCCCTGGCCCGGGGGGCGCGGATCTACGCGGAGGTCGTCGGCTACGGGATGACGGCCGACGCCTATCACATGACGGCCCCGGACCCGGATGGGGAGGGGGCGACGCGGGCCATGGCCCTGGCTCTCGCCGACGCCGGGCTGGCGCCGGAGCAGGTCGGCTACATCAACGCCCACGGGACCTCGACGCCGTACAACGACAAGACCGAGACGATGGCCATCAAGCAGGTGTTCGGGGAGCACGCCCAGCGGCTGGCCGTCTCCTCGACGAAGTCGATGATCGGCCACCTCCTCGGGGCGGCCGGCGGGGTCGAGGCGATCGCCACGGTCCTGGCCCTCTACCACGGGATCCTGCACCCCACGATCAACTACGAGACGTCGGACCCCGAGTGCGACCTCGACTACGTCCCGAACCAGGCCCGGAAGCAGGAGGTGGAGGCGGCCCTGTCGAACGGCTTCGGGTTCGGGGGGACCAACGCCACCCTGGCCTTCCGGAGGTTCCGCGGGTAGAGGCCTCGGAGGGGGGCGCTGCCCCCCTTCCGAACCTCCCCCCCAAAGTTGCGCGGGCCAAGCCCGCGCTCGGAGCGGACCGTCCCTTCCGCGAGCCGAGGGATGGGGCAGGGGCCCCAGCCCAGGGGGTGCCCAAGGGGGGCTCGCCCCCTTGGGCCTTGGGGTGACCGCGAGCGGAGCGAGCGCCAGAGGGGCGGAGCCCCCATGGGGAGCGCCGTGAGGCCGCCAGGCCCCGCGGCGCG
>JACPHL010000230.1 GCA_016188625.1 Candidatus Rokuibacteriota bacterium
ATCGAACAGCGAGCCGGGGAACCCGACGTGCCCGAAGCGGATCTCGATCGGCTTCTGCTGCGCCACGACCGGGGCGGGGTCGGCGGAACCCGCGACGAGCCCTGCGGTCACGATGAGGGCCAGTGCCATCTTCCTCATTGCACGCTCCTCCTTCCTGCCGTTACCCGGCACCTTCGGCCTGCTCACGCCTTCCCGGGGACGACGGCCTGGACCGCCTCCCGGACCACCTCGACGAGCCGGTCCACCTGCGCCTCGGTGATCACCAGGGGCGGGGCGAACAGGAGGACATCCCCGCGGATCCGGGTCACGACCCCCCGCTTCTCCATCTCCCGCTTCACCCTCTCCCCCACCTTCTCTCCGGGCGGGAAGGGGGCCTTCGTCGCCCGGTCCGCCGTCAACTCGACCCCGGCCAGGAGACCCCGGCCGCCCCGGACGTCCCCCACGTGGGCCAGGTCCAGGAGCCCCAGGAACCCCTCGTAGAGGCGCGCCCCGAGCCTGGCCGAGCGCTCCCAGAGCCGCTCCCGCTCCATGATCTCGAGGTTCGCCAGCGCGACCGCGCAGCAGGTCGGGTTGGCGGAGTAGGTGTAGGCGTGCATCCAGCGGTCCTCGTACCGGACCGAGTCCATCGCGGCCTTGATCTCGGCCGAGACGATGATCCCCCCGAGCGGCAGGTAGCCCGAGGTCACCGCCTTGGCGAAGGTCATGATGTCGGGCTCCACCCCCCAGTGGGTGAGGGCGAACCACTGCCCGGTCCGGCAGAAGCCGGTGATGACCTCGTCGGCGATGAAGAGGACCTGGTGGCGGGTGCAGATCTCGCGGACCCGCGGGAAGTAGTCGTCGGGCGGGACGATGACGCCGCCCCCGCCGATGATCGGCTCGGCGATGAAGGCCGCCACCGTCTCCGGCCCCTCGGCGAGGATCTTCTCCTCCAGCTCCCGCGCCGCGGCCTGCCCCACGCCCTCCCCGGGCCGGGCGCCCTGGAAGCGGTAGGGGTACGGGGCCTGGATGTGGACGAAGCCCGGGACCCGCGGCTCGAACATCTTCCAGTAGAGCGGCATCCCGGTGGCGCTCATCGCCTGCCCCGTCACGCCGTGGTAGGCGTTCTCCCGGGCGATGATCTTGCCCTTCTCCGGCTTCCCCTTGGCCTTCCAGTAAAAGCGCGCGGTCTTGAAGGCCGACTCGTTGGACTCCGCGCCCCCGCAGGTGAAGAAGACCGCGGTGAGGTTCTTGTACGCCAGCTCCACGAGCCGCGTCGCCAGGCGGATCGCCGGGACGTTGGAGGAGCCCACGTACCCCGAGAAGTAGGCCAGGGTCTTCATCTGCTCGGAGGCGGCCCGGGCCAGCTCCTCGCGCCCGTGCCCGACGGCGACGTTCCAGAGGCCGGCCAGGCCGTCGATGTACTCCTTCCCCTGGATGTCCTTGACGACCGCCCCCTTCCCCTCGACGTAGATCAGCGGCTCGGCGTGGTCCAGGGGGTGGTGGAGGGAGTGGATCAGGTGCGCCTGGTCGTCCTTGACCAGCTCCGCGGCGTTCAGCGTGGTCATGCCTGCCTCCTTTGGGCGCGAGGGTTCGGGGAGGTGCGTCGGTCGGCCAGATGGCGGCGCCAGTCGCCGGAGGGGATCGGGACGGCCTGCGCGAGCGGGCCGGCGTAGAGGTAGGCCCAGGCCGCGATGACGCGGCCATCGGCGAGGGTCACCGGGACGCGGCGGCGGACGTAGAGGCTCCCCGCCTCGTCGGCGGGATCGTACCCCTCCTCGTCGTCGAGCCGGCGAAGGAGCCCGGGGTCGCGCAGGCGGTAGGCCTCGCCGTGGACCCGGCCATGAGGCGTCGTCACCGCGCCCGGATAGTCGCCGAGGTCGTAGAGGCGGCCGGGGATCTGCCCGGGACCCAGGGGGACCGCCGAGGCCAGGAGGGGGTGGAGGGGGAGCCCGGGGAGGAGGGAGCCGTAGACGAAGAGGACGTCGGGTTCCATGGCGCGGCTATCGGGCCGCCTTCGCGAGACGGTCGAGGGCGGTGAGGACCGGCTGGATGTCCAGGGCGAGGCCATCCACCTCCACGAAGCGGATGATCCGGTCCCGGTCGATGATGAAGGTGGCCCGCCGCTCGAGCCCCCAGGCCTCGTCGTAGACGCCGTAGAGCCGCCCCACCTTCCCCTTCGGGCCGAGGTCCGAGAGGAGGCGGAAGGGGAGCCCGAGGTCGCGGGACCACGCCAGGTTGGTCTTGGGGGGATCCACGCTGATCCCGACTACCTCCGCCCCCAGGGCATCGAACCTCGCCTTCTCATCCCGGAACCGGGAGAACTCCAGGACTCAGCCGGGGGTGAAGGCCTTGACGTAGAAGGCCAGAACCACGTGCGGGCGACGGGCGAGGAGTTCGGAGAGGCGGACGATCTTCCCGTCCTGATCGCGCAGGGCGAAGTCCGGGGCCCTGTCGCCCACGGCCAGGGGCTGATCAGGACCAGCGGCCGACGGCGGCGCCAGCAGGATCGCCGCGAGGGCGACCGCCGGGAGCAGCGACGCCAGGGCGGGGAGGACCAGGCGCCTCCCCGTCACGCCAGCACCCCGCCGCCGTCGGCGGCCCGGAGGACCTCGGCGACGAAGGCCGGCTCCGGGAGGGCCCCCTCGAAGGAGACCGTCTCGTTGATGACCACCTTCGGGACCGCCATGACGGCGTAGCGACGGGCCAGCTCCGGGAACTCGGTGGCCTCGATGGCATCCCCCCGGATGAGGTCCGAGGCGGCGGCCAGGTGATGCGCCAGGCGCACGGCCCGGGGGCAGTGGGGTCAGGTCGGCGTCGTGAAGACCTGGATGTGGACGGGGCGCGTGAGCCCGCCGAGCTGCTCCAGGGTCCGGGCCGAGAGCTGGGGCTGGCCCGAGGCGGCCAGGAGCATGGCGTCGATCAGGTTCGCGAACTCGTAGCCCCCCGGGAGGCCGAAGAAGCGGATCCCGTAGTCGCGGGCGCCCTCGACCACGACGGCGGGGATCTTGTCCACCCCGTAGGCCTCGGCCTTGTCCCGGTCGAGGATGGCGTTCCAGGTCTCCACGGTGACCTTGTCGGAGAGCGAGGCCAGCTCCTTCATCAGGTGCTCGGTGGCCACGGCGGCCTCGGTGCCGAGCTCCTGGGTGAAGACGATGAGCTTCACGGGACCGGCCAGCTTGGCCAGCTCCTGCTCGACCAGGCCCCGGTCCCGATCCGTGAGGATCGCCATCGGGCTCCCTCCTCCGAGAAAATGTGGGCCCCCCCATTATACCCGACCGCTCCCCCCTTGTCTTGCGGGGGACCGTCCTCTACGATGGAGGTGTGTCCGTGGATGGGGTCCGCGCCGGCCGCCACCCCGAGGGTCGCCCCGACCGGGCTCCGCGACCGGCCTCCCCGGCCCCGAGGGCTGGCGGGTCGTGAACTTCGAGGCACCCCCGATGCGGAAGTGGATCATCGTCGCCGTCGTCGTGCTCGCCGTCGTCGCGGCGGCCCTCGCGTACGCCCTGGCGAACCTCAACGCCTACCTGAGGGAGAACAAGGACTGGCTGGCGGCCCGGGTCGAGGCCGCCCTCGGGCGCGCGGTGAGCTTCGAGGAGGTGACCGTCAGCCTGTGGGGTGGCTTCGGAGCGCGCGTCACGGAGCTCCGGATCGCGGATGACCCGCGCTTCTCCGAGGAGGACTTCGTGGAGGCCGACGACGCCCAGGTCTCGGTCCGGATCCTGCCCGCGCTCTTCGGCCGCTACGAGGTCGGTCGCATCCTGCTCGACCGCCCCACCCTCACGGTGATCCGCACGGCGGACGGCTTCAACTTCGACTCGATCGGGCGCAAGCCCGGCGAGGCCGCGCCGAGGGCGGAGGCGCCGCCCGCCGCGAGGCCGGAGGGGACGGAGACGACGCCGGCACAGCCGGAGACGACGCCGGCGGGGCCGCCGGCCGCCTTCCTCGTCGCGCGGACGGAGATCCGCGACGCGCGCCTCCGTTATGTGGATCGCACGACGAAGCCGGTGACTGACGCCGTCATCGACCGGCTCGACCTCTCCGCCTCGGACGTGAGCCCGGCCTCTCCCGTCCGGCTCGAGGTGGCGGCGGCCCTCCTCGGGAGCCGGCAGCAGAACCTCAGGCTCTCGGGCACGATCGGGCCGCTCGGCTCCCCGCCCGATGCGGGGCGGGCGCCGCTGGACCTGGTCGTGGAGGCCGGGCCGATCGTCCTCGACGAGGTGAAGAAGCTCGCCGCGCTGAAAGGCGCGATCCCGCCGGAGCTCTCCGCTCCCGACCCGGTCTCCGTCCGCGCCGCGCTGAAGGGGACCGTGGAGGCGCCCTCGCTGACGGCAAGCCTGGACGCCACCCGCGCGCGGCTTGGCTGGGGCGAGACCTTCGCGAAGCCGGCGGGCGTCACGATGACGCTCGAGGTCGCCGCCTCCCGCTCGGGGGACACCGTGGAGATCCGCTCGCTCGCCTTGCGGCTCGCGGACCTCGCCCTCTCCGGAAAGGGGACCGTCACGACCGCGCCACCCACCCGGGTGGACCTCCAGATCGACAGCAACCGCGCGCCGCTCTCGGGCTGGGACCGCCTCCTCCCCGCGCTCGCGGGGCACGAGGTCTCCGGGCAGCTCGAGGTGCACGTCCATGCCAGGGGAGCCGTCGGCGCCGGGCGGATCCCGGAGCTCACCGGCTCGCTCGCGCTGGAAGGCGTGAGCGCCCGGCTGAAGGGATCGCCGCGCGAGATCGAGGGCCTTTCGGCCCGCATCCAGCTCCGGGGAGACGCGGCGACGGTGCCCCCGACCCGGTTCCGGCTCGGCGGATCCCCGGTCGAGCTCGAGGCGAAGATCGACAGCCTCCAGGCGCGCCGCGGGAGCTTCCGGCTGCGCTCGCCCGGGCTCCGGGCCGCCTCGCTCGGTCTCGCCGGGGAGAAGGTCCGGAAGGAGGAGGTGATCCGCGGGTTCGACCTCGCGGGCTCCTTCGCGGCGCCTCCGGGGCGGGATCCGGCGCTGGACGGCACGCTCCGCTCCGAGAGCGGGAGCCTGCGCGACCTGGACTACCGGAACCTGCGCGCGGAGTTCAGCCTGCGCGAGCGGGTGGCCACGCTGAGGGCGCTCGCCCTCGAGGCCTACGAGGGGACCCTCCAGGGCGACGGCCGCTACGACATGCGAGAGCCCGAGCGGCCGCAGTTCGACCTCCGCTCGAAGATCCGGGGGATGCGGCTGAAAGGGCTCCTCGCCGCCCCGTTCCCGGGCGCGGAGGAGCGG
>JACPHL010000227.1 GCA_016188625.1 Candidatus Rokuibacteriota bacterium
ATGGCGGCGTAGACGTAGAAGTAGATCGCGGCCAGGGCGGAGACCGCCACGGCGCTCGCCCCGAACCGTCCCATCAGCTCCCGCGCCACCACCGCCGGGGCCACCCGGTGGAAGTGCGAGATGACGAAGATGGCGGCCACCGCCGCCCAGATGCCCCAGCGGCGGGCGGCCGAGGGCCCGGAAGGAGCGCCGGCGTTCACCAGGGACCCAGCATACTACAAAGGCACCCGCGCGGGGGCCGTCGAGGCTGAGCGAGCGGGGCATCCCCGGCCACGCCTTTACACGAATTCTGCCCGGGGGCCCTTGCAACGCCGGACGAATCGGCTTACCATCGGAGCCTGGCGACTCGCACGAAGGCCGACATGGAATTCGGACTCTCGCTCCCGGTCCGCGGTCCCCTCGCCCGCCCCGACCTCATCGCCCGGCTGGCCGCCAAGGCCGAGGCCCTCGGCTACTCCTCCCTCTTCGTGAGCGATCACGTCGTCCTCCCGGCCAGGTCCCGGTCGGTCTACCCCTATCACCCCGCGGGGGAGTTCCCCGGCGGGTTCCGCCAGGACTACCTCGATCCGCTGGCGCTCCTCGGCTACCTGGCGGGGCGGACCAGGCGGATCAGGCTCGGGACCAGCGTGCTCATCGTCCCCTACCGCAACCCCGTGGTCACGGCGAAGCAGCTCGCCACCCTGGACGTCCTCTCGGGCGGTCGCCTGATCGTGGGGTGCGGGGCCGGCTGGCTGGAGGAGGAGTTCCGGGCCCTGGCCGCCCCGCCGTTCGCCGAGCGGGGCCGGGTGACGGACGAGTACCTGCGCCTGATGAAGACCCTCTGGACCGAGGACGCCCCCAAGTTCGAGGGGCGCTACTATCAGGTCTCCGAGGTCCACTTCCTCCCCCGGCCGCGCCAAAAGCCCCACCCGCCGCTCTGGATCGGCGGTCACACCGAGCCCGCCCTCCGGCGGGCCGCCGGGCTGGGAGACGCCTGGCACCCGATCGGGCTCCGGCCGCCGGCCCTGCTCTACCCGCCCGAATACGCGCGGGCGGTCGAGCGGCTCCACGGCTACGCCCGGGCGGCCGGCCGCGATCCGGGCGCGATCGCCCTGACCTTCCGCGCCCCGCTCCAGCTCTGGGGCCCGCGCGAGAAGTCGCCCGGGGAGACAGGGCTGCTCAAGGGCACGGCGGAGGCCGTGACCCGGGACATCCGGAGCTACCAGGCCGTGGGGGTCCGTCACTTCGTCTTCGACCTCCCCGGCCCGGACCCGAAGGCGATGGCGGAGACCATGGAGCGGTTCGCCGAGGAGGTCCGGCCCAGGGTGGCGCGGGCGCGCTGACGATGCTCCCCGGGGAGTTCGAGCCGTTCGTCCGCGGGAGCCGGGTGGCCCGGCTCGCTACCCTGGACCCCTCCGGCCACCCGCACATGGTCCCGGTCTGCTACGCCACCGACGGCCACGCCTACTACTCGGCCATCGACGCCAAGCCCAAGCGCACCCCGCCCGAGCGGCTGCGGCGCGTCCGGAACATCCGGGCCAACCCGCGGGTCGCCCTGCTGATCGACCACTACGAGGAGGACTGGCGCCGCCTCCGCTACGTCCTGGTCCAGGGGCAGGCCGAGCTCCTGGCCGAGGGGGCGGAGTTCCGGAGCGCCCGGGAGCTCCTCCTGGCCAAGTACCCCCAGTACGCGACCGTGCCGCTCGCCGAGCCGGGGCTCATGATCAAGATCACCCCCGAGCGCGTGGTCGCCTGGAGCGCGGAGCCGTGAGGGCGGCGCTGGCGCGGGCCCTCGACCGCGCCCTGGAGGGCCGGAGGCTCGACCGCGAGGACGGCTACGCCCTGATCCGCGCCGGCGAGGCCGAGCTGCCGGCGGTGCTCGAGGCGGCGCGGACCCTCCGCGACCGGGGCAAGGGGCGGGTCGTCACCTTCTCGAAGAAGATCTTCCTGCCGCTGACCAACCTCTGCCGCGACTACTGCGGCTACTGCACCTTCCGCCGCGACCCCGGCGAGCCGGGCGCCCACACCATGCCGGTCGAGGAGGTCCTGGCCCTCTGCCAGGCCGGCGCGCGCGTCGGGTGCAAGGAGGCCCTCTTCAGCCTCGGGGACAAGCCGGAGGCGCTCTTCCCCGACTATCGGGCCTGGCTCCGGCGGCAGGGGCTCAGGACGACCCTCGAGTACCTCCGCGCCGTCGCCGCCCGCGTCGTGGAGGCGACCCCGCTCCTCCCCCACCTCAACCCCGGCCTCATGTCCGCCCGCGACCTGGCCGCCCTCAAGGAGGTCTCGGTGAGCATGGGGCTCATGCTCGAGTCGGCCTCGGCGCGGCCCCTGGCGCCCGGCGGCCCCCCCGATCGCGCCCCGGACAAGGTGCCGGCCCGGCGCCTTCGGACCCTCGAGGAGGCGGGCAGGCTCCGGATCCCCTTCACGACCGGGATCCTGATCGGGATCGGCGAGACCCCGGAGGAGCGGGTGGACGCCCTCCTGGCGATCCGCGAGGTCCACGCCCGCTGGGGGCACATCCAGGAGGTCATCGTCCAGAACTTCCGCGCCAAGCCCACGATCCCCATGCGCGAGCACCCCGAGCCCGGCCTGGACGATCTCCAGCGCACGATCGCGACGGCGCGCCTCCTCCTCGGCCCCGCCATGAACCTCCAGGCCCCGCCCAACCTCTCCCCGGCGAGCTACCCCGCGCTCCTCGGGGCGGGGCTGAACGACTGGGGCGGGGTCTCCCCCCTGACCATCGACCACATCAACCCCGAGGCCCCGTGGCCCGCCCTCGTCGCGCTGGCGCGGGCGACGGCGCGGGCGGGCGGGGTCCTCCGGGAGCGGCTCGCCATCTATCCCGAGTTCATCGGGCGCGACGGCTTCCTCGCCACGCCCCTCCGCGCCAAGGTCGCGGGGTACGTGGACGCCGAGGGGCTGGTCCGGCCCGAGCTCGCGCAGTGGCGGGAGGCCGGCCTCGACGGGGCCGCGGACCCTGAGCTTGCGCCGGTCGGCGCCCCTCCGAGGAGCCAGAAGGAGGGCGAGGGTGGAGACTCCTGAAGTAGCCGCGATCCTGGACCGGATCGACGCCGTGGTGCGGCGGATCCTC
>JACPHL010000014.1 GCA_016188625.1 Candidatus Rokuibacteriota bacterium
AGCTTCGGGCGCGAGGCCCGCGACGCCGTGGAGACGGCCCGGGAGGCCATCGCCGGCTTCCTCGGGGTCGCCAAGGAGGAGGTGGTGCTCACCTCGGGCGGGACCGAGTCGGACAACCTCGCCATCAAGGGGATCGCCGGCGCCCCGAGGTCCGGCCACATCATCACCTCCCAGATCGAGCACCACGCCGTCCTGCGGACCTGCCAGCACCTGGAGCGGGAGGGGTTCAGCGTGACCTACCTCCCCGTGGACGGGCACGGCCTGGTGGACCCCGAGGCCGTGGAGCGGGCCCTCCGCCCCGACACCATCCTCGTCACGATCCAGTACGCCAACAGCGAGGTGGGGACCATCGAGCCGGTCGAGGAGATCGCCCGCGTCGTCCGGGCCCGCGGGGTGCCGTTCCACGTGGACGGCGTCCAGGCCTTCGGGAAGGTCCCCTTCCAGGTCCAGGAGATCGGGATCGACCTCCTCTCGTTCTCGTCCCACAAGATCTACGGCCCGAAGGGGATCGGCGGGCTGTACATCCGCAAGGGGACCCGGATGGTCCCCATCCAGCACGGCGGCGACCACGAGCGCCGGCGCCGGGCCGGGACCGAGAACGTCGCCGCCTGCGTCGGCTTCGCCAAGGCGGTGGAGCTCCGCGCCCGGGAGATGCACGACGAGGCGCGGCGGCTCACCCAGCTCCGGGATCGGTTCTGGGAGGGGATCCGCGAGCGCGTCCCCGATGTCCGGCTGAACGGACACCCGACCCGCCGGCTCCCGGGCACCAGCAACATCAGCTTCAAGGGGGTCGAGGCGGAGTCCCTGATCCTGGCCCTGGACCTGAAGGGGATCGGGGCCTCGGCGGGCTCGGCCTGTACCTCGGGGAGCCTCGAGCCGTCCTTCGTCCTGACGGCGATGGGGGAGCCTCCCGAGTGGGCCCTCGGCGCCCTGCGCTGCTCCATGGGGCGGGTGACGACGGCCGAGGACGTCGAGTACGTGCTCGAGGTCCTGCCGGCCGCGGTGCAGCGGATCCGGGCGCTCTCCCCGGCGAGCGTCGCCTAGAAATGTACAACCCCACGCTCCTGGACCACTTCCGGCATCCCCGCAACGTCGGGCTCATGCGCGACCCCGACGGGGCCGGGGAGAGCGAGAACCCGGTCTGCGGGGACCTCGCCAAGTTCTTCCTGCGGGTGATCGAGGGGAAGGTGGCGGAGGCCCGGTTCCAGACCTACGGGTGTGGCCCCTCCATCGCCGCCTCCAGCCTGGCTACGGAGCTGATCCGCGGGCTCACCATCGACGCCCTGGCGGCCCTGACCCCCGACGCCGTCGAGACTGCCCTGGGCGGGCTGCCGCCGGACCGCCGGCACTCGGCCGACCTCGTGGTGGACGCCCTCCGGGCGGCGGCTCAGGACTACCGGAGCCGCGCCGTCGTCGTCCCGGAGGGGGGAGCCGAGGGTGTTTGACAGCCTCAGGCGCGACATCCAGGCCGCCATGGAGCGGGACCCGGCCGCGCGCGGCCGGCTCGAGGTGCTCCTCTGCTACCCGGGCGTCCACGCCCTCGCCTTCCACCGGCTGGGGCACCGCCTCTGGCGCTGGGGGTGGGTGGTCCCGGCCCGGCTCGTCTCCCACCTCGGCCGGTTCTTCACGGGGATCGAGATCCACCCCGCCGCCCGGATCGGTCCCGGGGTCTTCATCGACCACGGCATGGGGGTCGTGATCGGGGAGACGGCCGAGCTGGGGGAGAACGTGACCCTCTACCAGGGGGTCACCCTCGGCGGGACGAGCCTGAAGCGGGAGAAGCGGCACCCGACCCTCGGGCGGAACGTGGTCGTCGGGGCCGGCGCGGCCATCCTTGGGGCGATCACCATCGGCGACGGGAGCCGGGTCGGGGGCGGCTCGGTGGTGGTCAAGGATGTACCCCCCAACTCGGTGGTGGTCGGGGTGCCCGGCAAGATCATCTACCGGGACGGCAAGCGGGTCACCGAGGGGATCGACCTCGAGCACACCGACCTCCCCGACCCCGTCGCGAAGGCGATCGAGCAGCTTCTGGAGCGGCTCCAGGCCCTGGAAGAGGAGGTGCGCGCCCTCAGGAAGGCGGCGGGGGCGGATCCCGAACCGTGACAGTCCGGGGCGGGCGCGGGCCGGGTGGGTGTTCGGCCGATCGGCGGCCCCGTGGAGGAGGTGACCGTTGAGTCCGAGAGACCGGATGAGCGTTGAGGAGGTGTCGGCGTACCTCGCCCTTGACCAGGGGACCGTGGCCCGGATGGCCGAGGAGCGCCAGATCCCCGCCGTCAAGGTGGAGGAGGAGTGGGTCTTCTCCCGGAAGTCCCTCCAGAAATGGCAGCAGCTCCGGCGGCGCCGGGGCCAGTGAGGAGGCCCGCCTTATGCAGGCAGCTTACGTAGGGACACTGGCAGACGTGCTGGTCCCCAGGACTGGGGACCGCAGCCGGGATCTGATCCGTGACGTCGCTCTGGTGGTGAGCTGCATGGTCGTGATGACCCTCTTGGCCCAGGTTCGGATTCCGTTGCCGTTCACCCCGGTGCCCATCACCGGCCAAACCTTCGGCGCCCTCCTCGCAGGCGCCGCCCTCGGCCGCACGCGAGGCGCGTCCGGCATAGGCCTCTACCTGGTGCTGGGCAGCGTCGGCCTGCCGGTGTTTGCCGGATGGACGAGCGGCCCCGTCTGGACCCTGGCCTCCGGCGGGTACCTCATCGGCTTCGTGGCAGCCGCCTACGTGGTGGGCTGGCTGGCTGAGCGGGGCTGGGACCGCCGTCCGCTGGTGCTGGTGGCCATGCTCATCGGCAATATCATCATCTACATCCCCGGCCTGCTCCAGCTCAGCTTCTTCGTGCCGGAGGGACGCGTGCTGGAGTTCGGCCTCTGGCCCTTCATCCCCGGCGATCTGGTGAAGCTCTACCTGGCGTCCATGCTGCTTCCCGGTACCTGGGCCCTCGTCCGCCGGCTCCGCAGCTAGTCCGCGACGGCGTACGGCCGGGCCTCTCGACTGGGAGCCTCTACGCCCGCGGTCGGTTGCGGCCGCGGGGGTATCCTGGGGGCCGGCTGGCCGTGGCGGGAGCGGAGGAGGAGCCGGCACGCACGCTGATGTTCGCCAAAGTCCTGGTGGCCAACCGCGGGGAGATCGCCCTCCGGATCATCCGCGCCTGCCGTACCCTCGCCATCAAGACCGTCGCCGTTTACTCCGAGGCCGACGCCGGCGCCCTCCACGTGGCGGCCGCCGACGAGGCGGTCCCCATCGGACCCGCGCCGGCCCGCGAGAGCTATCTCCACATCGAGCGGATCATCGCCGCGGCCCGCGCCACCGGCGCCGAGGCGATCCACCCGGGATACGGGTTCCTCTCCGAGAACTGGCGCTTCGCCCGCGCGTGCGAGGAGGCGGGGCTCTGCTTCGTCGGGCCGCCGTGGCAGGTCATCCAGGCCATGGGGGAGAAGACGGCGGCCCGCCGCCGGATGACCGAAGCCGGCATCCCGGTCCTCCCGGGGAGCGACGGGGCGGTGCGGGACCTCGCCGAGGCGCGCGCGGCGGCCGAGGCGATCGGCTACCCGCTGATGCTCAAGGCGGCGGCCGGAGGGGGCGGGATCGGGCTGGCGCCCGTCGCGACCCCGGATCGCCTCGAGGCGGCCTTCGCCCAGGCCCGGCGCCGCGTCGAGGCGGCCTTCGGGGACGCGGCCCTCTACCTCGAGCGGGCGCTCGAGGCGCCGCGCCACGTCGAGGTCCAGGTCCTCGCCGATCGCCACGGCGCCGTCCTCCACCTCCACGAGCGCGACTGCTCCATCCAGCGCCGGCACCAGAAGCTGATCGAGGAGAGCCCGGCCCCGGGCCTACTCGCCGGGCTCCGGGCCCGCCTCCACGAGGCCGGGTTGCGGGCCGCCCGCGCCGCGGGCTACGTGAGCGCCGGGACCGTGGAGTTCCTGCTGGAGGGCGACCGGTTCTACTTCCTGGAGATGAACACCCGCCTCCAGGTCGAGCACCCGGTGACCGAGGAGGTGACCGGGCTCGACCTGGTCCAGGCCCAGCTCCGGATCGCCGCCGGAGAGCCGCTCCCCTGGCGCCAGGAGGAGATCCCCCTGCGCGGCGCCGCCCTGGAGTGCCGCATCTACGCCGAGGACCCCGACCGGAACTTCCTCCCCTCGCCCGGGACCATCACCGTCCTCGAGCTGCCGGCGGGCGAGGGGATCCGGCACGAGTGCGGGGTGGCCGCGGGGAGCCCGGTCCCGGTCCACTACGACCCCCTCCTGGCCAAGGCGATCGCCTGGGGGCCCACCAGGACCGAGGCGATCGGCCGCATGGCCCGCGCCCTCGAGGGGTACCGGCTCGAGGGCGTCAAGACGACCCTCCCGCTCCACCGCAGGGTCATGGCGAGCCGGGCGTTCCGCGCCGGGAAGGTCCATACGCGCTTTCTGGAAAGGGGACACTAGACGATGGCCGAGGAGGTGCGGGCCCACATCACCGGGGTGGTCTTCCAGGTCGTCGCCAAGGTGGGGGACCGGGTCGAGGGCGGGGACCCCATCATCATCCTCGAGTCCATGAAGATGGAGATCCCGGTGGAGGCACCCCGCGGCGGAATCGTGCAGGCGGTGAAGGTGGGAGAGGGGGAGACCGTGCAGGAGGGGGACGTGGTGGCCCTCCTCGAGTGAGGGGTCTCACAACCCCCTTGACAAGGTCTCCCGGCCGCGGCTAGGCTGAGTGTACCCCGGGGAGATCGGGGTTGCCGGCGTCAGGCGCCGACGGGTCGGCCGGGATCGGGAGGGCCGGTTTGGGAAGCCAAGCCACCCCATGAACGATCCCGGAAGGCAAGAGGGCAGCCGACGTCGCGAGCATTCCGGGCTCCCTGGGGTTTACTTCGGAGGGGGGCTAACGCCCCCCTTCCGAACCTCCCCCCAAGGTTGCGCGGGCCAAGCCCGCGCTCGGAGCGCTTCGGTCAGAAACGCGGGGCAGAGCCCCCCTCCGAGTCTAATTCTCGATGAGACTCCGGAGCCCGCGCCCCCGCAGGGGGTGCCGGAGCTTGCGGAGGGCCTTGGCCTCGATCTGCCGGATCCGCTCCCGCGTCACGTCGAACTGCCGCCCGACCTCCTCCAGGGTGTGCTCGCCGTCGGCGCCGATCCCGAACCGCAGGCGCAGGATCTGCTCCTCCTTGGGCGAGAGGCCGGTGAGGGCCCGGCCGATCTGCTCCATGAGGTCCTGGCTCATGAGCGACTCGGCCGGGGAGGGCGTCCGCTTGTCCTCGATGAAATCGCCCAGGTCCGAGTCCTCCCCGATGGGGGTCTCCAGCGAGAGCGGCTTCTTAGCCGACTCGAGGATGAGACGGACCTTCCGGAGGGGCAGGCCGCTCCGCTTGGCGATCTCCTCCGGGGTCGGCTCGCGCCCGAGCTCCTGGAAGAGGGTGCGGTTCACCCGGGACAGGCGGTTCAGGGCCTCGATCATGTGGACCGGGATCCGGATCGTCCGGGCGTGGTCCGCGATGGCGCGGGTGATGGCCTGGCGGATCCACCAGGTCGCGTAGGTCGAGAACTTGAACCCGCGGCGGTACTTGAAGCGGTCCACGGCCTTCATGAGCCCGATGTTCCCCTCCTGGATGAGGTCGAGCAGGGGGAGATCGTGATTGAGGTACCGCTTGGCGATGGAGACCACCAGACGGAGGTTGGCCTCCATCAGGGCCTTCTTGGCCTGGCGGACCCGGGCCTCCCCGGCCGCCGCCTCCCGGAGGAGGTTCCGCAGACCGCGGTGGGGGAGTCCCGCCTCGGCCTCGATGGCCCGGGTCCGACGGCGGATCTCGGCCTTGCTTCCGTTCTGCCCGGCCTCGAGCCGCGCCCGGAGCTCGTCGAGCTCGCGCGCCCAGGCCTTGAGACGGGCCAGCAGCTGCTCCACCACCCTCGGACGGAGCGGCAGCCCGCCGAGGACCCGGCTCGTCTCCTCCAGGTTGTGGGCGATCCATTCCTTCAGCTGCTGCGACCGTCGCTGGCCCGGCTTCCGGGTTCCCTGGAGCGCGGCCTCGAGCCTGGCGAGCTCCCGATCCATCCGACGGACCTGCCCGAAGGCCGCCAGGACCCGCTTGAGCTCCGCCTCCTTGACCTCGGTCCCGTCGAGGGCCTGGATCAGCTCGCCCGTCGGCAGCTCACCCTTCCGGAGCCGCTCGGCGAGGGCGAGCAGTTCGCGCCGGACATACAGGCAGCGCACCACCGCCCGCTGGACGTGCGCCTGCCCGTCCTCGATGCGTCGGCCGAGCTCGACCTCCTGATTGGAGGTGAGGAGGGAGATCTTGCCGATCTCCTTCAGGTAGAGACGGACCGGGTCCTCAGGGGCGAGCCCCTCCTCGATCTCCTCGTCCTCCTCGACCGGGACCCCCCCCTGGGGGGTCTCCTCCTCGTCGATGACAGGGATGTTCAGCCCCTCGAGGGTCTCCATCGCCTCCTCGACCTGGCCGGGGAGGAGGTCGCCGGGGAGCGCAGCGGTGAGCTCCTCCCTGGTCAGGGAGCCCTTCTCCCGCCCCAGCCTGATCAGGTCATCCATCTGCCAGGTAGCCTTATCGGCCATCGGTCGAACCGTCCTTTCCGTGAGGTCTCCGGTTACGGGATCCGCTATTTTCATACTTGCATAAGACGTACCAGCCTGGGGAAAAGATTCACCCCGATCCGACCGTCCCGTCTGACTCGTACGGCGAGAGATCATAAACAAAAGTCGTAACAATTTTTCACAATTTAACACAGTTTCTGACCTTTTTCAACCCCTCAGAGAACGGCCTCCCGGCGCTTCCGGGAGGGGAATGCCATCTTTATACCCGGGAGTGCCAGAGCGGCACAGGGGAGGCGCCGGCATGTTATGATGCCGGCGGAGGTGACGGGTGCAGGCCGAGATCGTCAGCGTCGGGTCCGAACTTCTCCTCGGGCAGGTGGTGGATACCAATGCCGCCACCATCGCCAGGCACCTGGCCGAGGTCGGGCTTGACCTCTTTTATAAAACGACGGTTGGAGACAACCTGGGCCGGGCCGCGGCGATCCTCCGGGCGGCCCTTGGGCGCTCCGACGTGGTCATCACCACCGGCGGGCTCGGCCCCACCGCGGACGACGTCACCCGGGAGGCCATCGCCGAGGCCACGGGTCGCCCCCTCGTCTTCGTCCCAGAGCTGTTGGGCCAGATCGAGGCCTTCTTCCGCGCCCGCGGCTTCACCCTGAGCCCCTCCAACCGGCGCCAGGCCTTCATCCCCGAAGGGGCCATCCCGGTTGAGAATCCTGTCGGCACGGCCCCGGCCTTTATCGTCGAGGTCGGCGGCAGGGCCCTCATCGCGCTCCCCGGGGTGCCCCGCGAGATGGAGCACCTGGTGCTCACCCGCGTGATCCCCTATCTCCGGGAGCGCTACGGCCTCCAGGCCGTCATCGTCTCGCGCCTCCTCCGCGTCGCGGGCCTGGGCGAGAGCCGGATCGGCGAGATCCTCGGGGACTTCATGGAGCGGGGGGCCAACCCGACCGTGGGGACGATGGCCCACCTCGGCCAGGTGGACATCCGGATCGCCGCCAAGGCCAAGGACGCCGTCGAGGCCCAGGCCCTCATCGCCCCGGTGGAGGCCGAGATCCGGCGGCGGCTCGGCGACCTGATCTTCGGGGTGGACGGCCAGACCCTGGAAGGGGTGGTCGCGGGGCGGCTCGAGGCGCGAGACCTCCGTCTCGCCCTGCTCGAGATCGGGACCGGCGGCCTGGTGGCCGAGCGCCTGACCGGCGTCCCCGCGGCCGCCTCCCGGGTGCAGGGGCTCGTCCTCGGGACCGCGGAGGCGGGGGAGCGGTTGGGCCTCCCCGCCCGCGGCTCCGCCCCCGAGCTCGCGCGCGCGGTCCGCCGGTGGGGCCAGGCCGACCTCGGCGCGGCGGTGCTGCTGGGTCCGCCCGAGGAGGCGGGCGACGGCCCGATCCATCCCGCGACGCTGGCCGTTGCCTCCGCCGCCGAGACCGCGGCCCGGGAGTTCCGCTTCGGCGGCGATCTCAGGCAGGTCAGGATCCGCGCCGCCATTATGGCCCTCGACCTCCTGCGCCGCGCCCTGGCGCCCTAGGGCGGCCGGTCGCGCGCGCCATGAAGGGTCCGCGGGCAGGCGAGAGGGTCACCCTCGAGGAGGCCATCGGCCGGCTCCGTCCCGGGATGCGGGTCCTCCTCCCCCCGGCCTGCGCCGAGCCGCGCGCCCTGATCGGGGAGCTCTGCCGCCAGGCGGAGCGGCTGCGCGGTCTCACCCTCATGGGCGGCCTGCTCCTCTCCGACTACCCCTTCTGCCGGGAGGCGTACCGGGGGATCTTCCGCTGGGTGACCTGGCACATCATGCCGCCGCTCCGGGAGCCGCTCCAGGCCGGCCAGGTGGAGTTCGTCCCCGCCCGCTACTTCGACACCCTGCGGGTCTTCGGCCGCGGCGGGCCCTGGGCCGCCGACGCCTGCCTTCTCCAGACCTCCCCGCCGGACGCCCGCGGCTGGGTGAGCCTCGGGGTCTCGGTGAGCTACCCGCTGCCCATCGCCCGCGGGGTCCCCCTGGTCATCGCCGAGGTCAACCCCAGGATGCCGCGGACCCTCGGGGAGTCGTGCCTCCACCTCTCCGAGCTCGACTGCTGGGTCGAGGTCGAGCACCCCCTGGTGGAGTACCCGCCTCCCGCGGTCGGGGAGGTGGAGCGCGGGATCGCCGCCCACGTGGCCGAGCTGGTCCCTGACGGCGCCACGATCCAGGTCGGGATCGGCGCCATCCCGCAGGCGATCCTGGAGGCGCTGTCGGGGAAGCGGGATCTCGGGGTCCACTCCCTGCTCGTGGACACGATGCTCCCGCTCATCGAGCGGGGGGTGATCACCAACGCGCGCAAGAGCCGGAACCCGGGGCGGATGGACCTGGGGGAGATCATGGGGACCGAGGCCCTCTTCCGCTTCGCCCACGACAACCCCATGGTCAACATGGAGCCCTCCTCGGCGATCCACAACCCCATGGTCGTCGCCGGGATCGAGCGCTTCGTCTCCATCAACTCGGCCCTGGAGGTGGACCTGACCGGGCAGGTGAACGCCGAGTCCCTGGACGGCGTCCAGGTGGGCGGGATCGGCGGGCAGTTCGACTTCGTGGAGGGGGCCTCCTGGGCCGGGGGCGGGCGCTCCATCATCGCGCTCCCCTCGACGGCCCGGGGCGGGGAGGTCTCCCGGATCGTGCCGCGCCTGGGCGCGGGGGCGGCCGTGACGATCCCCCGCCACCTGACCGACTGCGTGGCGACCGAGTACGGGGTCGCCGAGCTCAGGGGGCGGAGCGTCGAGGAGCGCGCGCGGGCGCTGATCGGGATCGCGCATCCGCGCCATCGCGAGGCGCTCGAACGCCAGCTCCGCATGGCCCGCTGAGTAGGTGGTGAGGCTCCGCCGGGGGTTCCCGGCGAGCCCGTTGAGCGGGCCGGAACCTCCGGCGGACCGCCTCCTCACCACACCAAAGTCGGCGGAGCCATAAAAAAGGCCCGCCGGAAGGCGGGCCGGGGTGGCTGGCGGAAGCTCAGGCCTTCCGGGCCTGGCGGACCTTGGCGAAGATCTCCTCGTTCGTCGGGAAGCGCCCGGTCTTGTGCTTGGAGTAGACCAGCGAGCCATCCAGCTCCACGTCGAAGACCCCGCCGTGCCCCGCCTTCAGCTCAGCGCTGAGCGCGAACTCCTTCTTGATCGCGGCCTCGAGACCGGAGGCCTGGGGGAGGTAGTCTCATTCCGCGCAGTAGGTGATCCGGACCCGCATGCGAGCCTCCTTGGGCTGGTTGCTCGGCCCTTCATGATACCGGCCGCGCCCTCGGCTGTCAAACGACGGCGGCCCGCGTTGTCCCGGCTCGCCCCTCCTGGTATGCTAGGGGCGGCATGAGCACCCGCCCGCGCCGTCCAGCCGGCTCCGTGGCGCCCAGCGCCCGGACCGCCGGGACCGTGACCGCCCGCGCCGGCCGCCCCAAGGCCTCCAGCCTCGAGAGCCCCACGGCCCAGGCCTGCCTCGACCTGGCCGGGGTGATCCTCGTCGCCATCGACCGGGAGCAGCGAGTGACCCTCATCAACCAGAAGGGGTGCGAGGTCCTGGGGTGCGCCAAGGAGGAGATCCTCGGCGCCAACTGGTTCGACCGTTTCATCCCCGAGCGGTTCCGGGAGGAGACCAGGAGCGTCTTCCGGCGGCTCATGGGCGGCAGGGTGGAGGTCGCGGAGTATTTCGAGAACCCGGTCCTGACCGCGCGGGGCGAGGAGCGGGTCATCGCCTGGCGCAACACCGTCATCCGGGACGCCCGCGGACGGATCGCGGGGACCCTGAGCTCGGGCGATGACGTTACCGAGCGGCGGAGCGCGGAGGACGCCCGGCGCCGGAGCGAGGCGACCGCGCGCACCGTCCTGGAGGCCGCGGCGGAGGGGATCGTGATGGTCGGCCCCGATGGCCACACCACCATGGTCAACGCCAAGCTCGAGGAGATGTTCGGCTACCGCCGGGAGGAGCTGCTGGGGCAGCCGCTGGAGATCCTGCTTCCCGAGCGACTCCGCGACACCCACGCCGCGCACAGGCTGGGGTACTTCACCCACCCCCGCCCGCGCCCGATGGGGAAGGGCCTGGGCCTGGATCTCATCGGCCGCCGGAAGGACAGCACGGAGTTCCCCATCGAGGTCAGCCTGAGCTACATGGAGGCGGCGGGGAGCGTCGTCGCCATGGCCTTCGTCACCGACATCACCGAGCGCAAGCGGGCCGAGCTCCGCCTGAAGACCCAGTTCGCCGTGACCCAGATCCTGGCGGAGTCGGGCACCCTCCGGGACGCGACCCCGCGCCTGCTCCAGGCCGTCTGCGAGGGCGTCGGCTGGGAGGTCGGCGAGCTCTGGGCCCTCGACGCCCGAGCCGGCGTCCTCCGGCGGGCGGGAGGGTGGCACCAGCCCGCGGCGGACCTCTTCGGGTTCGATCTCAGAAGCCGCGTGGTCGTCCTGCCCCCCGGAGCGGGGCTGATCGGCAAGGTATGGGCAAGCGGCGAGCCAGCCTTGGTCACCGACGTCGGGGCCGATCCGACCTTCGCCCGGCGTCAGCTCGCGGCGGAGGCCGGGCTGAAGGCGGCCTTCGCGTTCCCCGTCCGCGCGGGGAACGAGGTCTTCGGCGTCATGGCCTTCTTCAGCCGGCGGCCGCGCCAGCCGGACCACGACCTCCTCGAGGTGATGGCCGACATCGGGAGCCGGATCGGCGGGTACCTGGAGCGCCGCCGGGCCGAGGAGCAGCTCCAGCGCCAGCGCGAGGTCCTCTACCAGGGCGAGAAGCTCGCGGCCCTGGGCCGGCTCGCCGCGGGCGTCGTCCACGAGATGAACAACCCCTTGGGGATCATGCTCTCGCGGATCGAGCTGCTCCTCATGGCCGCCGAGGGCCCCGGCGTCCCGGCGGAGGTGCGGGAGGACCTCCAGGTCCTCCACCGGAACACCCAGCGGGTCGCCCGGGTCGCCCAGAGCCTCCTCTCCTTCGCCCGCCACTCGCCCAGTGAGCACGGCCCCGTGGATTTGAACCACGTCGTCGAGGAGACCATGGTCCTCGTGCAGAAGGCCATGAGCGCGGACGGGGTCCGGATCACCACCGCGCTGGACCCGGCGCTCCCCCAGCTCTTCGGCGACCCCGGCGCCCTCCAGCAGGTCCTCTTGAACCTCCTGACCAACGCCCGCGAGGCGATGGCGGGCGGCGGCGAGATCCGGATCGAGACCGGCCCGGCGCCGGACCGCCCCGGCTGGCTGCGCCTGGTGGTCTCGGACACGGGGCCCGGGATCCCGCCGGAACTCACCTCCAGGATCTTCGACCCCTTCTTCACCACCAAGCCCGAGGGGACCGGCCTCGGCCTCTCCGTGAGCTACGGGATCGTCCAGGACCACCACGGCACCGTGGACGTCCAGTCCGAGCCGGGTCGGGGTGCCACGTTCATCCTGAGCTTCCCGGCCCTCCAGGGGAGTGGGGCGTGACGCGACCGCGGATCCTCATCGTGGACGACGAGCCCGAGATGGTGGAGAGCTGCCAGCGGATCCTCGGCCGTGCCGGCTACCGTTGCCTGACCACTACGGACCCGCGGGAGGCGCTGGCCCTCCTGGAGACCGAGCGCCCCGACCTCCTCCTCACCGATCTGAAGATGCCGGGCGTGGACGGCATGGAGCTGCTCCGCCACGCCCGGCGCGCGGACCCGCACATCCCCGTGGTCATCCTCACCGCCTTCGCGACCATCGAGTCGGCGGTCGCGGCGGTGAAGGAGGGGGCCTTCGACTACCTCCCCAAGCCCTTCTCCATGGATCAGCTCACGGTGGCCGTGGAGCGGGCCCTCGGGCAGCGGCGGCTCACCCTGGAGAACCTCCGCCTCCGCGAGCAGCTCCAGGGGACCTATGGGTTCGAGAAGATCGTGGGGCGGAGCCCGGCCATGGCCGAGGTCTTCGAGCTGGTCCGGAAGGCGGCGCGCTCCGAGGCCAACATCCTGGTCATCGGCGAGTCGGGCACCGGCAAGGAGCTCATCGCCCGGGCCATCCACGCCAACAGCCCCCGGGCCGCCGAGGCCTTCGTCGCCGTGGACTGCGCCTCCCTCCCCGAGAACCTGCTCGAGTCGGAGCTGTTCGGCCACGAGAAGGGGGCCTTCACCGGCGCGGTGAAGACCAAGCCGGGCCTCATGGAGGTCGCCCATGGGGGCTCCCTCTTCCTCGACGAGATCGCCGAGCTGCCGCTCGGGCTGCAGGTCAAGCTCCTCCGGGCGCTCCAGGAGCGGGAGATCCGGCGGGTGGGAGGGACCCGTCCCATCGAGGTGGACGTGCGGGTGATCTCGGCGACGAACCGGACCCTCCGGGAGGAGGTGGCCCAGGGGAAGTTTCGCGAGGAGCTCTACTACCGGGTCAACGTCATCGCCATCGAGCTCCCCCCGCTCCGCGAGCGGAAGGGGGACGTGACGCTCCTGGCCCACACCTTCCTCCGGAAGTACGGGCAGGGGCGCGAGGTCCCGCTCCGCGGCTTCGAGCCCGAGGCCCTCCAGCTCCTGGAGGCGTACCCCCCGCCCGCGACCTCCCGGAGCACCTCCGCGCCCGGCCGGCCGTGGCGGGCCCGGCCGTCCCGGCCCCGCCCGTCGCCCTCCCCCTCAAGGAGGCCAAGGCCCGCTGGACGCGGGAGCTCGAGGCCGCCTATCTCACCGAGCTGCTGAAGCGGCACGGCGGCAACGTCTCCCAGGCCGCGCGGGCCGCCGGGATCGACCGGAAGACCTTCCACCGCCTCCTCAACAAGTACGACCTCCGTTAGATAATTCGGAGGGGAACGCCCCCCTGGCGGGGCCGGCGGGCCACGATGGGGCGGGGCTGCCCCACCCGTCGCCCCGGGATTCCCCATTCTCCCCAGGCAACCCGCCGGATTCATTGGTCTTACTTCCTGGCATTCTCGTTGCAACCTTGAGATGGAGGTGTTCACAGACGGGCTGCCACCTGCGAGAAAGAACGCATGACGATCTACCAAAGGAGGAGAGATCCATGAAGCTCAATACGATCCTGGTCCCGCTGGACGGCTCTGCCTTGGCGGAGGCGGCCTTGTCGAAGGCCGTCGAGCTGGCGCAAGAC